>JAEEWY010000035.1 GCA_016291275.1 Methanobrevibacter sp.
TTGGGATATCATTAATGGAGGTTCAAATGATGCTTTGGCTTATTATTTAGGTTTAAAGCCAATGTCCATTTTCCATAAGCAGACTGGTATCGGCAGAATTTGCTCTTCAACAAAGACATTGGACCAGTTTTTAGCATTGGTCTGCTATAAATTCGGTCCTGAAAATGTCCGCTTGGTTAATGATGGGGATTTCGATAAGATGCTTAGAAAGATAGCTATTGTCTCTGGATTCGGCTTAAGCAATAAGGAGTTTATTAAATTGGCAAAGGATAGGTCTGTTGATGCATTCGTATCTGGAGACTTAAACCATTCAAATGCAATTTTAGCTAAAAAATTAGGAGTCACCCTAATTGATGTGTCACATCATATAATAGAACTTCCCGGATTGTTTGCCTTAACACAAATGCTAAAGAACAATAATGAGATTGACGTTCCTGTAGAAATGATAGACACAGGAGTTCCATGGAAATATATCTCTGCGGATTTCTAATCTTTAAAAATATTGGCTTTTCTTTTTAAAACTTTTAGATTTATGATTTTAGTTTATAATTTATAATTTGATTTGTGATAAAATGATTCAAGAAATGGAAAATAATTTGATGCCAAAGGGAAGTATAGACTTAGTTGGTTTTGGTAGATTAGGCTTAAGAACTGGGATTAATCTCATTCAAATTCATAGAGGCGGACCCTCTAAAATAACTGTTATTGATGGTCAAAAGATTTCCGAATCTGACATAATATTCTTATTGAAAGGTGCTGAAGTAGGTACCTATAAGGCTGATTTCTTAAAGAAACTTTCCACTCATCATCCTGATTTCAGAGAAGTCATTTCTATAACTGAAGACATTTCTGAAGATAATATTGATTTGATTACTGGTGATGTTGTCGTTATTGAAATAGCTGGAGGCAACACAATACCTACAGCTGCAAACATCATTAAAAAGGCACATGAAAAGGGTTCCAAGACAATTGGAACTGCAGGAATCTTTGGAATTGGTGATGAGGAAATAGTGGTAAAGGACATTTCTGAATTTGATGATTCCAATCCTGCTGTCAATGAACTAAGAAAAGAGGGAATAGTAAAGGATCATCTGATTTTAACCACAAGCACATTTATTAGAGATGCAATTCCAATCACTCCTTATGTCTTGGATGATATTGCAAATATAATTACAAAAGAGGCCTTAAAATTATTGATTGAAAAGAATAATGAATAATGAGCTCTTTCTGAAGGTTTGGAAATGATTACAATAGCTACTGCCGAATGCTTTACCCATGGAATTTTGGCTCGGGAAATTCATGCCCTTGCTCAAGGATATGAAGATAATTTTGGGTCTAACTATTCCTATTTAGTCAATAAGGTTCAAAAGGATTGCCTAAAGGATGCAATTATAGAGGATAAATGTTCTATTTTTGATCTGACTGATTTGAGTGTGACATGTGGCTTGTTCATACCTACTTTAGATGCAGTTAAATCCATTCTCCAAATTGAAAATCCAGTAGAGCCATTGGAATTGGTGAAAGGAATAAAAGTTTATGATGACGATGGGGATATTGAAATGTCTATCCTAATGGCAGAAGCTGCTAAAAAAATAGCCAACACATCTATAGGTATAGGTACAACTGCAGGGATTGGATATGGTGGCATCGCTATTGTTGATGATGATGTAATTATAAGCACAAGTTCTGATGTAAGTGCTAATTTAATTGATGCGGATTCCAATAATTTGTCCATGCGTCAGAAGAGCGGAATAGAGAAAACATTAAAAATATTAATCTATTATCTGAATAGCAATTTTGATAGGATTAATGCTTTAGAAAATGTCAATATTCATTATAAATAATTTTTCATAAAAATAGCCTTTTTTATTTTTTTATTTTTTTTTATTTTTTAAAATATTTTTTTTTAAGAAAATTTTTTTAAATCTTTATTTTTTTAAAAATAGTAAAAAAAAATGTAAATTTATAGAGTTTTATCTATAAAATTACATGAAATATTTGAATTTTATTTTGCAGCTTCACCAATTAAGGCATCTTGATTGCTTACAACTTGAGTGTCAATGACTACTGGCTCTTCCTCACCTAAAACAGATTTAGTACTGCTAAGTCCAAATAACATTGTAGACAAGTTATGGAGCAATGAAGTTGTAGTAGGTGGAATGATTCCAAGCAATCCAAGTCCAATTAAAGAACCGTTAAACATTACAATGTGTCTGTAATTGGCATTTATCTTATCAAGCATTCCAGTTGATAGCTTTCTAAGTGTTACCAAGTCATATAAGTCGTCTGAAAGCAAGGAAATGTCTGCAACTTCCCTTGCAATATCTGATGAGTTTCTCATTGCCACTGATACATCAGCAGCAGATAATGCTGGGGAGTCGTTGATTCCATCTCCAACCATAATGACTTGATGGCCTTCATCTTTTAGCTCTTGAATGATGTTTGCCTTATCCTCTGGAAGCACTTGTGACCTGTATTGTGTAATGCCTAAATCATTAGCTATTTTATTTGCAGCATTTTCACTGTCTCCAGTTAACATGACCACATTGGTAATGCCTAACTCTTTAAGTTGGCTGATTACATCATGAGCTTCATCTCTTACAGGGTCTGAAATGCAAAGGATTCCTTGAAGTTTCTTGCCTATTGCAAGATAAATCACTGAATATTCTTTTATATTCTCTTCAATAAGCTTTTGTTGCTTCTTGGTAAACCTAATGCCTTCATCTTCCTCTACGAAGTGTCTGCTTCCAATGATTGCCTTTTTGCCATCATATGTAGTTGAGATACCATGTGCAACGATGTATTCAACTTCACTATGATCCTCTTCATGGTGAAGTCCTTCTTCTTCCGCCTTTTTCACAATGGCTGTCGCTACGCTGTGAGCGAAGTGCTCTTCGATGCATGCAGCGATTCTCAATACTTCATCCCTTTCGTATTTTCCACAAGGAATGACCTTTTCAAGAACTGGATGAGCATTTGTCAAGGTTCCTGTCTTATCGAATACTATGGTATCTGCATTGGCATATGCCTCTAAATGTTTTCCACCTTTAACCATCATCCTATTGTCAGATGCCTCTTTCATTGCAGAGATGACTGAAATAGGGGTAGTTAACTTAATCGCACATGAGAAATCCACCATCAATACAGCCAATGCTTTTGAAGTGTTTCCTGTAAGCAAATAGGTTAATGCTGTTGTAAGCAAACTGTAAGGCACAATTGAATCAGCTAATTTTTCTGCCTTGCTTTGAATGCTTGCCTTCAACTCCTCGGAGTCTTCAATCATATCGATGATCTTATTCAATCTGGTTTCATCGTTAACGGAACGAACTTCGATGACTATTGATCCTTCCTCAACAACGGTTCCTGCATGAACAGCTTTTCCTTCACTCTTATGCACGGCTAATGATTCTCCAGTCATTGAGGCCTCATTAATCATAGCATCCCCATCTGCAATAACCCCATCAACAGGGATGATTGCACCGGTTCTTATTCTTATCTTGCCTCCTTTTTTGAGTTCAGACAATGGGAATTGACTTTCGATTTCATTCCCTTCATCATCAACATCAACCTTCCATACGCTATCAATATTCAATGCTAAGCTACTTTTTAAAGTGCTTTTTGTTTTTTGCATTGTATAGTCTTCTAGCATATCTGAAATAGACAATAAGAACATCATTGAACCTACAGACTTGTAGTTTCGAGTAATTAATGATGCAGCTATTGCAGTTCCATCAAGAAGTGCAACATCCGCTCTAAAACTGGTTAAACTATCTAATCCATGGTATAGGTAGTGAGTAGCGCGGTAGAGCATTCTCATTTTCCTAAATGGTATTGGCAAGATAATTTTAAAGAGATACCTTTTTAAGACATGTTTAGATAATCTAAAAAAGAAATCATTTGATATTTCAGCTAAACTTATATTGTCTGTAGCCTTTCCTTCGTAAAGATCTGCTTGAGAAATTTTATCCAAAATATGAAGTATTTCATCTTTTTTACTTATATCATTATAATTTATTAATATGCTTCCATTCCTATGGGAAATGTTTACTTCATCTATGAATGCATATTCAAGCAAGGTTTCACTTAAGCCATAAGTTTCTTCTTTGGTAAATGCTTCTTTACCTGCACGCACTCTTAATCGAGTGCCCTTATCGTATACTATATCGTAAATCATGGCTCTGAATTGAATAAATTTATAAAATTTATTGATTTATTAATTTATTAGATTTGCCTATCCAATATTTTTATAATTTATTTATTCATCTTCAGCAGTTATATCAACGCATACAGCTTCTTTTTTTGCAGCTTTAGCATCGGTATGGATGTCTTCTGCATTATCCTTAATGTCTTGAATGGATTCTTCAAGTTCGCTTTTACAAGTTAAGACTTTTGCCATACCTTTTGCAGCATAGTCTTTAGTGGTTTTTGATTCCAAGATTTTTTTACCTACTACTGCAGCAGCTATTCCTCCTACAAAAATCAATGCATGCTTATGTTCAAATGCTTTGTCTCTTAAGTCTTTATACATTTCATCACCATTTTCAATTTTTAATCCAAATAAGTTTTTTATCTAATAAGTAAACTTTCACTATTCAGATTCTACTATTATATCTCAATTTGTTTTTATTTAAATGTTTAGGTTTACCTAAATAATTATATTACTATAATTAAATATATTGAGTATATATAAATAAGATTATTTTTATTTTTGTTTATCCCTTATTTTCTTCATTGGAGCCATTTCCTTGGTTTTAATTTTTTATCATTTTTTGTAAAAATTTCATAGACTTTATTAGGTAAACCTAAACTTTATATATTATGAAAACAAAAATAACATTAGGTTTTAGGTATACCTAATTAATCTATGTAGGGTAATCTTTTTATTTTCATTTTAATTAACAATCCAAAAATATTTTTAAAAAGCAATACATTTTATTTTAAAAATATCCCCATTTTTAAAACAAAATTTAAAAATTTTAATTAAACTACAAAATACCTCAAAATAATGAGATTTCGTCTAACATGGATTTAGGTATGCCTAAATTCCTGCATTTTATTGATAGTTACTTTTTAGAGAAAGGCTATAAAAATTCTCTAAATTGTTATCTGTAATTTATCAGACATGATATTTATTTTATAAAATTTCTTAAGAGGTTGTATAAATGATAAAAAAATTAAACGAACTCAAATCTGGAGAAACCGGAGTTTTAGCTTCTTATGGTTCCGGTGGTGACTTGGAATTAAAAAGACATTTGCTCGGTATGGGCTTTGTTAAAGGTGCAGATGTAGAAGTGGAAAAAGTTGCACCTCTTGGAGATCCTATTCAAGTAAAAGTTAAAGGATACTCTGTATGTCTTAGAAAAGAGGAAGCTAAAAACATTGAAATAGAAGTGTAATTCTTCTATTATTTTTCAAATTTATTTTTATATTTATTGAATTTTTAAAGGTATAAATATGGCAAATCTTAAAATAGGTTTAGCAGGTAACCCTAATGTAGGAAAAACCACTTTATTCAATACTTTAACTGGTTTAAACCAACATGTAGGTAATTGGCCTGGTAAAACCGTAGCACAAGCAAAAGGTCATTATAAGCATAATGGCAATGAAGTTGAAGTAATAGATTTACCTGGTAACTATGCTTTGAGTGCTCATTCTATGGAAGAGATCGTATCAAGAGACTTCATCGTGGATGAAGACGCTGATGTGATTGTAAACATCATAGATGCAGCAAACATTGAGAGAAACTTGTATCTCACTGTTCAAATGATGGAACTTGGAGCTAACTTGGTCGTAGCCTTGAACATGAATAAGTATGCTCAAGACAAAGGCTATACCATTGATGCAAACAAGCTTTCTGAATTATTGGGAGTTCCTGTTGTTGAAATTGAAGCAAATAGTGATACCGGTAAGGAAGAATTACTTAAAACCGTTGAACTAGCAGCTCAAAACCCAGTAAACACTACCGAAAGGTTGGTTTATAACAATGAACTTAAAGAACATATTGCTGAGCTTCAGGCTGTTATAGAAGAAGACAAGAATTTATTGGATGTTCCTTCATCTTGGATTGCAATCAAATTGCTTGAAAACGATGAGATTGTAGAAGAGAAAATTGAAGGATCCTCAAAAAGAAATAATATTCAAGCTGAAACCAAAAAGGTCAAGGAACATTTGGAAGGCATTTTTGGTGTTGGCAGTGAAGAGGTTATTGCAAATGCAAGATATGCATTCATTGATGGATTGTTAAAGGAATCCCTTACAAAACCTGAGCATTTAAAGGTATCCATCAGTGAAAAAATCGATAAAATCGTTACAAACAGAATATTAGGGTTCCCGATTTTCATAGTTATAATGTATGCAATGTTTGAGATTGTATTTACATTTGGTGCACCTTTCCAAGACTTGATTGATGAGTTCTTTGGACTTCTCGGTGACTTTATTGTAGGGTCCCTTGGTGAAACAATGCTTTCATCCTTCCTCGTAAATGGGCTCATTGGAGGAGTAGGTGGGGTACTTGTATTCTTGCCTCAAATTATCCTATTGTTCTTGATTATCAGTTTCCTTGAAGATTGCGGTTACTTGGCAAGAGCAGCATTTGTTATGGACAAGCTTATGCACAAGTTTGTTGGATTGCATGGTAAGGCATTTATCCCTATGCTTTTAGGATTCGGTTGTGGAGTGCCAGGTATTATGGCTACCAGAACCATGGAAAACGAAAAGGACAGATTAATCACTATGTTAATCGTTCCATTCATGTCATGTTCCGCTAGAATGCCAGTATACCTCTTATTGGTTGGTGCATTCTTCGCAGCTAATGAAAGCCTTGTAATATTATCATTATACTTGCTTGGTATAATTGTTGCAGTCATTGTTGCATTCATATTAAGGAAAACTACATTTAAGGAAATGTCCGCTCCATTTGTAATGGAATTGCCTGACTATAAATTGCCTACTATCAGAGGTATCTTAATGCACACCCTTGAAAAATCTTGGGGATTCATTAAAAAGGCAGGTACCATTATTCTTGTTGCAAGTATTGTAATCTGGATGTTAAGTTACTTCCCTGCAGGAGTAGAATACGGATCTCAAGAAAGTGCTATTGGTACTATCGGTACTGTAATTGCACCAGTATTTGCTCCATTAGGATTCGGCGAATGGCAACCTGCTGTAGCATTGGCATTTGGTCTTGTTGCTAAGGAGGTTGTAGTAGGTACCTTCAGTTCGTTATTTGGAGTTGCCGAGGAGGGAGCCGGAATCGCGGCAGCAATGCATGGAATATTCACTCCACTTACAGCTTATGTATTTATGGTATTTGTATTGCTCTATATTCCTTGTTTCGCAGCTCTCGGGGCAATCAAACAGGAAACTGGCGGATGGAAATATCCATTGATCATGTCTGCAGTTACATTAATAACTGCATATGTAGTGTCCTTCATAGTCTATATGGTAGGACTGGGATTAGGATTGGGTTAACCCAATTCTAATTTTTATTTTTTTAATCAAAATCAATTTTTAATTATTTTTTTATTTTAGGTGATATCATGCAATGTAGAATGTGTGGCTTTGAATTTGATCCTATGAAAGGAGGGTCATGTGGAAGCTGTGGACAATGCAAAGGTTGCAATAATGCGATTTGTCCAAGATGTGGATATGGTAATTCACTCTCTTATGAAAAGGAATTTGATTACATTTCAAAACTTCAAAGAAAATTAAAATCATTTAAATCAAGAGCAAAAATATGATTTTTGTTTTCATTTTTGCTATTTTTTCAATATTTTCATAAACTATTTTTCAATATAATCATAATTTTTGCATAAATTTTTTCAGAATTAGTATTACTATTTTAACTGATTTTAAACGATTAGTAATACTAAACAAACATTTATATAGTCTTATTTTAAATATTATATTGTTTAATCAATTTTTATTCAAAATTGACTACTTTATTGTCTTTATTAGTAAAATAAACTCTAAATAATGGGTTTAAGTATTACTTTTAAATTTGATAATTTTTCAAAAAGTATTACTTTTGTATTACTAATTGGATAATAATTTTATAAAATGTATTACTTTTTAAATACTTCTTATAAAAATCAATTGGCTCAAAATTCATAGGGTAATAATGAGTATTACTTTAAATTGATTTTTTAAGATTATAAAAAGTGATATGGTGTGATTATATTCAAACTTAAAAATGGAGGAAAAATAATATGCATATACCTGATGGTTTTATACCTCTTGGCCAATGTGCAATCTACTATGTAATCTTGATCATTGCATTGTACTTTGCTGGAAAATGGGCAAGAGCAAATCTTGATGAAAAACGTATACCATTGCTTGCAGTATTGGCTGCAGGTATTTTTGCAATCATGTCCATGAACATGCCAATTCCATTTGGTACCAGTGGTCACATGGTTGGTGGAGCATTAGTAGCTATTGTATTCATGGCTCCTGAAGCTGCTGTTTTAGTATTTACTGCAGTATTGCTTATTCAAGCTTTATTCTTCGGAGACGGAGGAATTACTGCTTTAGGTGCAAATGTATTCAACATGGCAATTGTTGGAGGATGTGTCGGTCTTTACAGCTTTAAAGCATTACAAGGATTAATTGGTAAATACCCATCTGCATTTGTAGCAGCATGGCTTGCAACTTTAGTTGCAGCAGTTGTGGCTGCAATCGAAATGGCTATTGCAGGAACTTTCCCATTGACTGTAGGAATTGCTTCTATGGCACTTTACCATGCATTTATTGGTATAATTGAAGGAGTATTAACTGTAATTGTTCTTTATGCTCTTGAAAAGTTCAGACCAGACTTGTTGGCATGGAACAGAGAATAAGGTGGTAATATGGAATTAAGTCAAAGTGATAAATATTTAATTGTTGTAGGGATTATATTTTGTATTGCTTTAGCAGTATTATCTCCTTACATTGCATCTGGCGATCCGGACGGATTAGAAAAATCTGCTGAAGATGCAGCAGTTGGTGAAGATGTTGAAGCTCCAGTTATGGAGTCACCATTCCCAGACTATACCTATGAGCCTTTAGACAAATTAGGCGAAATCGGTGTTTTAATATTCGGTGGACTGATTACACTTGTTCTTGGTTTAGGTATAGGTTATGCATTAAAAAAATCTAACTAATTCTATTGGTTAGTTGAATAATTTAAAATCTTTGTATTTTAAATTAAGAAAAGGGTCTTGGATACGGATTATCTTTAATTCATGTCCAGGATTTTCTCTTTTTCTATTCATTTCTTCTTTTTAAAAATTTTACAAAACTTTCCTTAATTTACATTTAGTAATACTTTTTTGCTGTTTTTCACTTAATTAGTAATACTTTTCCTTTATTTGTCTAAAGTAATACTTTTTGGGCTTATTTTGGCAAATTAGTAATAATTATCGATTTAAATAAATAAATATTTATAATTAAAAGCCAATAGTTATATTATAAATTTTTAATTTAATCTAATTTTAATTTTAATTTTTCAAAATTTTAATTTTTCAAAATTTTAATTGATTATTTAAATGAATTGGTGGTAGATAAAATGGCAATAGAACAAGTCAGATCATTAGAATTCATAGCTTCCAGGGATTCAATCATCCATAATTTGGAAGGTAGGGTTAAGCTTGTAGCCATTTTGCTCATTATTCTTTTCACTTTTTTTTCAGATAGGCTAATAGTTCCAATTGTATTGGAATGCTTTTTACTCATTGTAATGTATTTGGCAGAATTGTCATTTAAGGAAAGCTTTAAGAGAGTGCTTCTTCTTTTGCCATTCGGTGGTTTTGTAATCGCATTCCAACCATTCATACACCCTGGAAATATCATTTGGCAGGGTCCTTATTCATGGCTCTTCATCACAGATACAGGTTTAAATTGGACGGTTCTTTTATTTGCTAGATTGCTTGTTTGTTTGACAGCTATTGTGATCCTTTCATCTACCTCTCCTATGCAGGAAGTGGTGCAATCATTCAGAAAGCTTGGGATGCCAAGAGATCTTGCTATGATTCTAACTATTATGGTAAGGTTCCTGTTTATCTTTGTGGATGAGTTAAGGGACATTAGACAATCCATGACATCAAGAAACTTTGATCCATTCAATGATAAGATTTCTTATAAATGGAGAGTTAAGCAAGTGGGATATAGCATAGCAATGATGTTCCTAAAGGCCTATGAGAAGGGGGAAACCATTTATTTAAGTATGGCAAGCAGATGCTTTTCAGACAATTCCAATTTATATCATGCAAAGACAATCATTGGCAGGTCTGAATATCTTTATTTGGCTATAATCATTGGTATTATAATTGTTTTGCAATTGCTTGTAGTGTTTTACTCCCATAATTTGGCTTATTTGGGAGTTTCTTTATCCTTATAACTCTTAATCTATTTTTTTATATTATATTCTAATTTTTTCATTTTATTTTTTTATTATCATAAATATTTAGGTATACCTAAAAATTTAGAAACATTTATATACTATAAAAAACAACTTATAATTAACAATAAGTTTAGGTACACCTAAATTTTATTGTTTCTTGAAAAATCTTAAATTTTGTTGTTTATTAGTTCGACCAATAATAATCTAAAGTTTTCTTTAATTACATATAATTATCTTCCTCCCTTTCTTTAGATTATTATTGGCTTTAAAAGAATTTCAACACATCATTTTCTTCTGTTAAAATCGCTCTCTATCCAAATGAAATTCTTGGGAATTAATAAGAACCTTTTATGATTTTTAGAACCATTTTAAAATAACTTAATTGTTATTTAGCAATCTCCAAACAAGTACATAGCGTTCTTTAATCCCAGGTATGCTATGTACTGCCTCTTATTTTATTTTTTTTAAATTTTTAGTTTTTCAGCTGTTTCTTTAGTTGTTTTTAAAATTTTAAAATTTTATTTTTTGTTCAATGATCAATTTTATCCAATAATTTTTTAGTTAAACCTAAAAATTTAGAAAGGTTTATATACTATGTAGAAAAATATATA
>JAEEWY010000036.1 GCA_016291275.1 Methanobrevibacter sp.
ATTTTTTTCTTTTTTTCCTAAAACGCTTATTTTAAGAACTTTTTTCACAAACTTTTTTTTAATTCATTAACTTTAAATACTATCGTTTCTATATTTTATTTGCTAATTATGATTGAAAAATATTTAAAAAAGAATAAGTTAAAGGGTGATAGTATGAAGTGTGATGCATGTGGCAATAAGTATTCGGATGAATTTGATTTCTGTCCGTTTTGCGGTGCCTACCCTAAAAAGTTTTGTCCAAAATGCTTTAAGGAAATTGATGATGGTGGAGATGTATGTTCGGACTGCGGAACGGAACTTTTGCCATTTGAAAGTTTTAAGAAGTATTATGATCTTAAAGAGAATGCTGTTGAATATCTGAATTATTGTGATTTTGATAATTCAATTGAATGTTTGGAAAAGATATTGGATGACTGGCCTGATAGTGAAGATGTAATTTTTCTTTTGGCGGAGAATCATTGCTTCTTAGGTGATTATGATGATGCTTTAAGACAGTATGAAAGGTTGGCTGAAATAAATCCTGAATATAAGGGACTACATTCCAGAATGGCGAAGATATGCATTAAAAATGAAGAAATTGAAAAGGCCAAGGAATATCTTCAAAAGGAACATAAGGCGCATCCGTTTGAAAGTGAGCATTATATCTATTCAATGCACATATGTTTCCTTGAGGATGATTTTGAAAAGGCAAACAGAATCCTTGACCGTTTATTTGCAATTGGACCTAATGAAGATGACTTATTGATGTTCAAATTCAACAATGACTTGAATCTGAAGTATGTTGAGTATAGTCAAGAGCTCGCAGATATAAATGAAAGGGTTAAGGCGTATTTGGAGAAAAATTTCAATTATTCCTTTTAATTTTTTTTAAGAAGGTTGAGAGTGATTTCATAGTATGTTTAGGGGGTTGAAATATGGAAGTAATGGATGTCATTAATGAGATAGAAACCAATAATAATCCATTTCAAGATGGTTTGGATTATTATATGGATTGTATTGTGAATGTAAATAATGTTAGAACAAGATGTGAACAGGTTAGTATTGTCCAATGTGATTTGGATGGTTCTGATTATGGTAGAAATGGGATTCATCTTTTGATTGAACTTCGAAGAGGTGAGTGGATCACTTGGATTTTCCTTGATGAAGTTGAATCCTTAGAGGTTAAGGAGTTTAATAAATAGTATTTGAAAATGTTTATTTCAACTATTTATTAAATCACTATCTATTTTTTATAATCATCACAAGATGTTTTTTCACTATTGTCCTTAATGGAACAAACTCCATTCTGTGATAATGCACAGTTTAAGCAGTTATGCTCTTCCTCTGGATCTGGAGCAGCAACTATCTGTTGAAGGGATAATGTGAAAATTCCATTCAAATGTTCTCCATTAGTCTTTTTAGGGCCTCTGCCAACTATAGGGGATAAGCTTTTCATATAACATGGGATCTCTCCGGTTCCTCCAATATCCACTTTTATCTGTTCATAAGTGTTGAATGTAGAGAAAAATTCAGCTCCTTCCTTCAAGATGTCTTGAGAGGCTTCAAATTTAAATATCATCATTTTATTTTCCAAAGAGGTTATTTGAACGTACTTGTCATCAAAAATAAACTCTTCTCCATTTTCTTTTTTAAAAATAACTATTCTTGCAATGTCAGGCATGTTTAATCTCCTATTAATATATGTATGATAATAGGTTCTTATAGTATATTATTGTTTGCATTTATCAAAACTATTTATGTTGAAAAAATTAATTGTCTTAAATTTGACTAAATGGAAAAAACTTTAAAAATTGAACAAATAAACAAATATCATAAAAAAGCCTTTTGATTGTAGTTTCGTTAAATGTTTGTTTAAAGAATTAAATTTAACTTCAAATAAAAGGAACCAATCCATAACAAATTATCACAAATAAAACCCTCAATTTTAATTAATTTGTCCTCAATGCAACAATATAACTTTCTTTTACATAAAAAACCACACCAACTCATTCTTTTTATAATAATCTGCCCATATTAGAACGATAATCCCTAACCTGATTCTTAGTATAAGTTTGATTATTTTCATTAAACCAGAGTTTTACGAAACTTTATATAAAATAGATTACATAACTTTTTTATAAACTATACTAGTATTGTTTATGGTTTCGTAAAACCACTATTTAAAGAAGTAAATTAAACAGACACAGGTAGTTTATTAAGGGAAGGGGATATTATGGCTTTATTTACTTATTCTGTTAAGTATCGCTTTGTTTGCGAGAAATGTGAAAAGGCAACTGATTGGTTAAGTTACAGCATCACTCAAGATGCTGGAAGTCTCAAAAGTGTTGCTGAGGAAATGAAAATTTGGGCGAAAGATGTCGCTATGTCAACCCGGTCAGCTAATGTTGTTGATACGATGAGTGCTATTATGTCAACTGACTATGCCGACGAAGTCCCGATAGAAGTCTTCACAAAGGATAATAAAAGAATCAAAAATGTTCACGACAAATTCCACCAGGCAATTGAAAAGGGTGATTTGTCTATTTTAGATGCTGTTTGTCCGGCATGCAACCAGAGACAGTCTTGGTCACCGAAAAAGTCTTTATTTAAAAAGAATAGTAATATCGTGAAGAACGTTACTGATGTTGTTGAGATTGACTGGAATTCGGAAAAGGTTGAAATTCATAAATAAGTTTCGTAAAACTGTTGTTTAAAGAATTAAATTAAACACAAAATATAATTATAAATAAGGAGGTTTATTATGGTTAGAAGATTAATTCCAGATTATGATTTTATTATGGATGTTGATGATAGTTTCATTGACAATTTTGTCAATGTTCCTTCAGGAATACCTAACTTGTTAATGGATTTCCTTGAAAAAAGGGATAATGATGTAACCCATAAAAGATTTCTTACTTTTTATAATAATCCCGAGTATGAATCTTTAGATCAAGATGAGAGAGCAGTTACTCATAGATTATTAAAAGAGGATAAATTTGATGAGGCATTGGATTATCATATAAAGTATGCTCTTGATTTTCTTGAGAAATATCCTCAATTCAAACCTATGATTAAAGGTGTTAAAGAAGTTTAACATCACTTTCTATTTTTTACTATTTTTATTTTTTAGTTTCGTAAAACTGTTGTTTAAAGAATTTAATTAAACCTATTGAAGAATTAAAAAAATTCCCAAAAGATAAACCATTAATGATAATGGGATGGTATAGTATTGCAGAAACAGATGACCCTGAAGACATTAACAGTATATGTTATCTCAAAGAAGTAGATATAGATACTTTAGAGGTCACAGGTGAAATACAAGACTTTGTAGCTATTGTTACTGATAAATACCATGAAATAGCAAGTGAATTTCCATAACCACATTAACGTCGGCTATTTGCTATTCAAAACTTAATTTCTGAAACCCTTTCATATATATCACAGTGGAAAACAAGATTGATTTATGGAAGGGCTTCCGTTAATGTTAATGTCACCTCATTAAATTGAATCTAAAAAAATAACTGTTGAATTATCAACCGTAGGTTAAAGGAAAGAAAACCTTATTTAAATTTCAAGAAGTTATTTGCTGTTTTTTAATTTTTAATTAATTCGTCTAATGTGATTAACTGTTCTTTTAAGGTTTTAATTTCATTTTCACCAATTTTAGAAATTATTGATTCTTCTATTTCATCATTAATTTGAAGAGCTGCATTTTGTATTTCTTTTCCTTTTTTTGTGATTTTAACAATTTTTCTACGATTGTCTTCAGGGTCAATTTCTTTTGTCAGAAATCCTTTCTTTTCAAGTATCTTCACAGATTTGGTTACGCTGCTTTTTCCTATGTTTGCTTTTTCTGCAAGATAATCTATAGAAACACCATTATTCAATGCTAAAACAAGGAGCACTCTTGTTTGGCTTAATGTCAAATCCATTTCTTTAAGATAGCTATTCATGTAGTTTGTGTAATCATTGAATAGATTAGCTATTAGGAATCCTAATTTTTTTTCTTCCATAGCAATGTTTATATATGATTATTGTTAAATAGTTTTCTATGAAATAGTTTCATAGGAAATTATTTTATAGGAAATTAAATTTTTTCGAGATGATAAAAAATGAAAACCGCAATAATATATGTTTCATCACATCATGGAAATACAAAAAAAGTTCTAGATGTAATGGCATATTCAAATGATATCGACTTATTAAAAATATCTGAAGCTAAAAAAACAGATTTTTCAGTTTATGATGCAATAGGATTTGCTTCAGGAATATATTTCCATAAATTCCACAAAGGCATCGAAAAGCTAGCTTCAGAAATTGACTTGACCGGCAAAAAGGTTTTTACTGTTTACACTTGCGGCATTAATTATATAAACTATGCAAGAAGCATTCAAAAAACAATTAAATCCCAAGACTGCGAATTCATTGGAGGATTCAGCTGCAGAGGATATGACACATATGGATTTTTCGAAAAAATAGGTGGAATAGCCAAAAACCATCCCAACGAAAAAGACTTTAAAAAGGCTCGTGAATTTATAAAAAACAATTTGAGGTGATATTAATGAAAAAAATGATGAATAAAATGCCGTCAGTTGGCGTTGAAGGCCACTGGTCAGCGGATAAATTCAGTGACAATGTATTGCAGGATGCACTGATAAGACATGCACTAGGATTAACCTACCTGCAAATGGCAGATGTAGGGGAAGTACTGGAAACAGTTGCTAAATTCAAAGCAGGAAAAGAATGGATTGATGCATGGTCTGAAATGGCAACAACACTTGAAAAAAGAGCAGAAAACTCCAACAGTAACGTGACAAAAGAAAGTGCATATCTAAGGGCATCAACCTATTGGAGAATTGCTTTAATGTATTTTAACTCAATTGATGATGATAGACTTTCCAAGTATTCTCAAAACAGTTTGGATTGTTATCATAAATATCTAGAAGTATCCACTTTCCCAGGAGAATATATCGAAATCCCTTATGGAGACTCATTTCTTCCAGCACATTATTATCAATCTCCCGTTGCAGATGATAATGCTCCGTTAATGATATTGACTCCTGGAAGAGATACTTTCGCAGAAGATACTGCATGGGTTTACAGACAGGCACTGAAAAGAGGAATAAACTGTCTTGTGTATGATGGTCCAGGTCAGGGATTTGCCCTTAGAATGAACGGAATTACATTCAGACACGATATAGAAAATGTAATAACCCCAATTATCGATTACTGTTTAGAAAACTTTGAAGGCATTGATGAGGAAAACATAATACTTTTCGGAATAAGCTTTGGAGGATTTCTAGTGCCTAGAGCCGCAATTTATGATGAACGTGTTAGAATGTGTATTGTTGATCCCGGTAATGCAAACTGGGGCGGTGCCTTTGCTAAAAGACTTGAAATGATTCAAAAAATGCCAAAAGAAGTTCGTCCCGCACAATTGGACTTCATGCTTGAAGATTACATTTACAAGCACGGAGCAACTTCAGAAAGCATTTGTAATGAACTTAGAAAATTCGACAATACTGACATTATTAAGGATTTGGATTGTCTGACCATTGTAATGGATGGAACATCAGAAATGACACAGGGTGAAGCAAAAGTATTCTATGATATGCTTGAATGTGAAAAGGAATATTTATTGTTTGATGAAGATTCTGGTTCACAGATGCATGCCCAAATGGGGGGATATGCAACAGCAAGCGAAATGCTATTGGATTTAGTCGAAAAACACTTAATTCAATAATCCTTTCTTTTTTCTAATTTTTTAAACTTTAGCCACATATGCTATTGGAAACTTAACATCCATTTTAACATTAACGGTTGGGTTCAGCTATTCAAAACTCCTTTTCTGAAACCCTTTCATATATCGCAGTTGGAAATCTAAATTCAAATCCGAAAACACGGCCGTTAATGTTAATGTCATCTCATTAAATCAAAGGGAAAAAAGTAGCTATTAATTATTTCAACATTAACGTTGATTATTTTAAACCTTACACTTATTTGAAAAATAGTTTTTAATCACGACATTATTGTCAGTTTATTTCATTTAATAACAAAATTAAAATTTAACAGCAATATTGTCTATTCTAAATCTTTATAAATTTCTAACCCAAGTTCGGTTAGATAATACAGTTTCGTAAAACTGTTGTTTAAAGAATTTAATTAAACCCTTATTATTTTTTCTTCTTTTGCTTGTTTAAATAGTTGATTTTTCTTCTTTTTTAGAAAATTTGTGGAAGGTGTTTATAACTGTGTTATATGGGGTAGGTTTCCACGTTTTTGCTGTTTTCATATATAAAGTTTTCATCCAAAAATGCTTGATTTTGCGGAGGGTGTTTTTAACGGTGTTATATGGGGTAGGTTTCCACGTTTTCAAAAATGGTTTTCATTTGATCATTACAAAATTATATATACAATCTTAAGTAAAGATTATATTGTCGCATCATATTTTATGACTGATGCCTATGGTCCTTCTATGAGGGAAGCTTTAGCTGTCGATGATTAGGAGAAACCCAGCATTAGATAGGCTGCCTGTTTCGAGGGTTACTCGTGGAGGAAAGGGTAAACTACCTGTGAAGCAAGAGAGTTAGTATACGGGCAAAATATCAATATTTAAAAATTTATAATTTTAGGTTTTTTCAAATCTATTATTTATAAATATTTTAAATAATTACTTTTTTTAGATAATTGCTATTTTTAAAACAATTTTTATTCTAAAACTTTTCCAATATCTTACCATATACTCTTTTAAGTTCTGGTGGTGAATTGTTATACATTCTTTTTATAATGAGTTCTGGTGTACTTTTTGCCAAGTAATTCATCTTAGGTGTTCTATCCACAATCAAATTGTAATTCTCATCAAGACCTGTAGCTTCGATTCCATCTACACGAATGTCTGTGTATTTCATCAATTCATTTGCCATATGGGTTACAATGATTGCAAAGGAATTGCTTTCCTCAATCATTTCAATGAAGCTGGAAATGATTTTCACTGCTGCTTCCAATTCTGTGATTCCTTCAAGCTCATCAAGGAGAACCAGTTTTTCGCTATCACTTGTAACGATTGGCATGAATACATTCAAGAATGATTCAAAAGCACCTGCATCCAATGATCTCTTTTTGGAAAAGTGATATATCTCATCCAATAGTTTTATCTTAGCGGATTTAGCTGGAACAGGAAGTCCCATCTGTCCAAGAATGGCTATTTGGCTGATTGTTTCAAGCAATGTGGTTTTACCTCCACTGTTTGCTCCAGTTAGGAGTGCAATGTTTTCCTCTTCATTCAACTTATAATCCACTCTTTGAATTCCTTCTTTGATTGTCCTTTCCCTTAGGCATAAGTTCAAGTGCAATGCTTGATGAAGGTCATATTCATCAGCAAATTCTGGCTTGTTCAAGTCATAAAGGTAAGCAAAGCTACCTAAAGCATATTCATAGTCAAACTTGATTATATCGCTGACTTCCCTTTCAGCATCTTCCTTAATTGATGCCAATTGTTCTGCAGCAGTGCTCTTCTTGTCAAAATAATTGTTTTCAGAATTTGAAAGGATTTCTGTCTTCACCCTTTCCATTTCCATGTCATCGATTTCAATCGGATACTTCCTGATGAATGGGTCAAAATCAATACCACTTTCCAACTTGATAGTTTCCTTTGATTTACTTAAAATTTCGTCAAATATTTCTTCTAGTTTTGGTGGTAAAGCATTGTTTAATAAGTCGAGAACTTCATCTCCTTCAAGGTCAATGTTTTGAATCCTTTCTTTTAGTTCACGGTCTATATATCTCTTCTCATTATTAACAATTTCATCCAAATCCACTTCTTTTGTTTTATAGGAATCAAGTTCATCAAGTATAGGTCCAATGTCATTTAGGACAGTTTCCTCACCTAATATTCCTTTTATTTTTGAAACTCTTTCAAATAAATCCCTGTTTTCCTTAAAGTAGTCTAAAATAACTTCAGGTACAAGCTGATAGATAGGAGCATCCTTGTTTATCATGATTAGGTTAGGCATATCTCCAAGGTCAAGGAATCCTTCAGTGTAAATGTAATAGATTAACTCATATCCTCTCAATTCTTCCTGGAAGAATGGTGAATCTGATGCAGTCAATATTGTGTAGTATCTGTTCAATCCAAGATCCATTAAATAATCGGCATCTTCATTGCTTTCTACAAGAATTGCTTTGCTTGCATCATAATTAGGTTTGGATTGCTTTGGTTCATGTAGGTGTTTCATTAGCTTATCCAATTCATATAGAGGCAATTCACTTACCTTTTCTTTAGCATTCATTACAAAATTCAATCGTTCTTCGATGATTTCCTCATCTTTTATAGGAGCAAGGAGCAAAATTCTGTTTTTAGCATAACTTGTATTTGAATAGCTAACAATCTTTTCAATGATTTCCTCGTAAAGTTGGATTGCCCTATCGCTTTTCAAGAATTTTTGAGCAGGATTTCCGATTAATTGATTCATTATTTCAATGGCTTTCCTTTGGCTGATTCCCTCAATATTGATCAATCTCTCTAAATCAAGGTTTTCAATAACTTGATTTAACTCATCTTCCCCTCCTAATTCATCGATGATCTTTTGGGATAATTTATCTCCAATTCCCTTTATGTTTTGTAATTGCGCTCCTTCCATACGATTACCTCATTTCATGAATATGAGAAAGTAAAATTAATTTTCAGTGTTTTTGTTTATTTATTTAAATATATAGTTAATTTTTTTTATTTTTATATTAATTTTTAAATCTTTTGATTTTCAATGATTTGAATTCTAATTTGATTAGAATATTGTTGTAATAATGAAAAATCATAAGTTTTTATTATTTCAATCCCTTTTCAAAGTTCGCTTTTGTTAAAGTATGGCAATGCTCATCAATGATTTTTTTAGATTCATCTATATTAGTTTCACCATCAATGATGCCTCTATAGACTTTTCCAATATCATTGATGTAGTCTAAGGATTTCCATCTTGCATCTATTGAAAAGCTGGAAATTCCTATTGATTTCAAGTAATCAATTTCATCAATCAAACAAAGCTCTTCGCAGTTCAATATGATTAAAGTATCCTCATTCAAATTGGTTTTGATTGGATAATACTGATCTCTTCTGTTTTTGAGATAGTATTCATTTGAATCAATGTAATATTCACTTTCCTTGAAGTTCTTATTTAGCTTTCTTTGCTTTTGATTGTATTTGCTTATGAGTTTCAATTGCTTTTTGGAAACCAGTTCCTTTCTTGTTATCATTGATTCGATATTTCCATGAACCAAGAGTTCCAATTCTGGAAGTTCAGTGTCTTTTGACATTTCCTTATAGTAATCTTCCATCAAATCCTTAATGTTTTTCTTATATATTTCAGGAGATATGGATAAGGTTTTATAATTATTCAACTCCAATAGGGTTTCTATATTATATGCATTAATTGGATAATTTCCATAAAGTTCCACATCAAACTTGTCTTTTAATGAATCGTCCAATCCAATTGAACTGGTCATAATGTCAATGTGCATATCCATCTTTTTAAGGATTCCCATAATCTTGATTATGGATTCCTTGGATTGCTTGTGTGTAATGTCTGGAAGTTTCCAAATTAATTTATAATCCTGATCTTTAGAGATTTCAATAGCTTCCTTCAAGAAATTTACACAGTAACTAATGTTCAATTCATGTTCCTGAAGGGATTTGTTTTCAATAATCTCTTGGCTAATCTCTTCAAAGTCCTTGTTTGGAGGAATTTCCAAATAGATTCTATTAAAAACAGATTCTTCATTGCTTAATTCTTTTAGGATTTCCAAGCTATTGATATATGCGGATAGATTATATTCATTATCTTCACTATCAACTTTTGATTTCAAATCAATTCTTTTTCTCAAATCCTCATTTAAGCTTTTGATGTTTTCTTCAGCTATTTTCACATCTTCCTCTTTTGGCTTGTAGCTTGCTATTATTTCCTCTTCAAGCTCATTGAAGAATCTTCTTCTAAGTTCATTGATTTCACTTATTGGACTGAATAAGCTTTTATTGTTGTTTATTGTAATCTTTTCAATGTAATAAGGCAAGTCTCCAATCTTCAATAATTGCTTTTTGATTGTCTCATTGGATATTGGCTTCTTGATTGCCTCTTCCCAAGGAGTTTCCCCTTTGACCTTTAAGGTGATTACCTTGCCGTTATCCAATTTCAAATTGCCCTTTAAATGAGGATAATTGTCGCTGTCTATTCTAAAGTAAAGTTCAAGCAATGATTTTTTGATGTAATGGTTCTCCTTCTTATGGTGGAGATCCTTCACTTCATTTAATAATGAGTTTTTCTTGGTTAGATAAACCTTTGAACCTTTTGGAAGTGGGAAATTAAGTCTTCTGTTTTCTCTGACTCTTTTAATGACAAGAAGTTTTCCTTCAATGTCCTTGTCCTTTTCCCTTTTTCTCCAATGCTTGTCTTTTGAATCCTTTAAGACTGGTTTTGAAGAAATGTCAAATCCATAGGTTTGTAAGAATCCTTCACTATGTTTATCTTGATTAATTTCCTTTCTGGTTCTTTTTTCTTTTCTTTTAGCTCTTTTATCCTGTTTTGTTTTTGATCTTTTATTTTCTTTAGAGCTATTTTCTGCATTATTTTGATTATTATCATTTTCCAAATTAGGGTCTGTTTCGATTAGTATTCCATCTCCCTTTTCTGGAATGTGGATTAGATTTTCCTTTAGTAAAATATGAATCTCTTCAGTTTGAGGATTGTACCTGTGTATTTTTCCAATGTATAATCCTTGATGGCGCGGCTTTTTCCTGTTCATTATCA
>JAEEWY010000037.1 GCA_016291275.1 Methanobrevibacter sp.
CAACAACCTCTTCACTTTCGTTGTCAAACTCACTTCCAATCTCTGGAACAAGATAGATTACACCTCTGTCATGGTATGTTGGTCTACCTGCCCTACCTAACATCTGTGAAAATTCATTAGGAGTGATCCATTTGTTACCCATAAGCAATGATTCAAAAATAACTTGTGATGCTGGGAAGTCCACACCTGCTGCAAGCGCTGCAGTTGTAACAACTGCTGCAATCTTACCTTTGGAAAAGTCCTTTTCAATCTTTTCCTTCTTGAAGTAAGATAATCCTGCATGATATGCTGAAGCGTTGATTCCCTTTCCAGATAGGAAATTAGCTATCTTATGGGTTTTTCTTCTTGAATTTGTAAATATCAATGTTTGGCCCTTGAATCCTTTAGAGGATGTGCTGAAATATTCCCTTTGGACCAGTTTTCTCATGATTATTCTTCTTTGGACATCTCCCCTTACAAAGACAATATGCCTTTCACGAGGAACAGGACGCTCCTTGTACTGGACCAGTTTCATATTGAAGTCATTTGCCAAGTCCTGAGGATTCTTTATTGTAGCGGACAATCCAATCACTTGAGTCTTAGGGAAGATATGCTCAATCCTTTTTATCAATCCGTTTAACCTTAATCCTCTTTCCTCATCTGAAATGGTATGGATCTCATCTATCAAAACAAGCCCTAAGTCATTCAATGCATCAGAATCACCGGCTCTTAGCATAAAGTCAATTCCCTCATAGGTACCGACAACAATATCCGCATCCTGAATATTTGAATTAGGTAACTTTAGCTCTCCTTTAGCCTTGATACGGTTCATACCCACTTTAATTGCTACCTTTAGGCCTAAAGGTTCATATCTCTTCTTGAAATCCCTATACTTCTGGTTTGCAAGTGCTACAAGTGGAGTTAAAAATAAGAATTTTTTTCCATTCAATGCCTTTGGAATACCTGCAAGCTCTCCAACCAATGTCTTTCCACTACCTGTTGCTGAGACAACCAATAGATTTTCACCTTTCAATAACCCTTCTCTAATTGCCAAATATTGAACTGGTAGAAGATAATCGTTTTTCTCTTTTAAAATGACTTGCTTAAACTCTTCAGGTATCTTAAGCCTTTTCATGGCTATTTTAGGAATCTTATCATCATGAACCTTCACTCTATCGAACAATGTCAAGTCTGTGTGTGCCAATGGGTCAAATCTTGGTGAAAGCATTTCCAAAACGTCATCTAAACTGCCTGTCTTTTCAAGCACTCTCTTGAAGTTTCTGAATACCTTCTTGTCATATCCCCTAAGCTGAAGCTCCCTTTTGATTGTATTTTCAGCACAGGTCTTGCAGATCAATTGGTCATGATAGTGATATGAAAAGTCTGAATTGATAATGGTGACTTCCCCTTCAAAACTGCAATGCTGGCAGATATTTGTGAATCTGACCTTGATGTTGTTCTGCTTTAGGAAAGCCTCCAGCTTTTCATCCTTGTCTGCCAAGAAAACAGCTTGAGAACGTAATAAGTTGATTGCTTTGGAAGGAGGATAGAGCTTGTCTTCCTTTTCATCCTTGATTACAAAACGGTTTATGGAAATAGAGCCATCCTCATCATTTTCCTTAAACTTCAATACGCCAATGAATTCTGGCTTTCGTTTTGTATTTAAAGCTCCTTTAGGACTTCCAATAGGATACATTTCCCAAGTCTTTTTTCTTTTGTTTAATACTATCATTGATAAAATTCCTGATTTTTATTTTAAATTTTTTATATAAATATTATAGTTTAAATTATATTTCTAATAGTTTAAAAAGATTAAGACAAAAAGAAATAAAATTACTTAAAAAAAATAAATATTTTGTTAAAAAAAGCTAAAATTAAAAAAAGAAATGAAAAAAATAAAAAAGAGCAATAAAGCTACTCTTCCAATAAAATAATGTTTTTAGGATTTATTTTAATGTAATCAGGAACAACAAATTCATGCTCATGGATCTGCTTGTCATATTTCCACCATAATCCATTTGCCAATGTTATTTCCCATTCAAAAGGCATTTCTATCTTAGAGGAACCAAGTGTATCAAATGCATTCAAGTCATCCTCTTTAGCAGAAGAGAAATCGTGAGCCCTTATTCCAATATGGGTAATATTTGGTGAGACCTTTTTAGAGACTTCAAGTTCAAGTCCCCAATCCAATGACTTTACATGATAATCATCAATTATTTCAATTCTAGAGATGTTCTTACATCCTGTAAGTCTTGCAACCTGAACCTTTTTCGGATTTTCAAACACTTCATGAGTGTCGCCTTTTGCAATAACCTTACCCTTATCCAATATAATGAGCTCATCACAGAACTGGAATGCCTCATCACGATTATGAGTGACCATAATTGAAAATCCATCGAAATCATTTAATGAATTGACAAGCTCAAGACGCAATTGCTCCTTAAGGAAAGTGTCCATAGCACTGAAAGGCTCATCCAACAATATGACATCAGGACCATAAGCCATTATACGGGCCAATGCAACCCTTTGTTGCTGACCTCCAGACAACTCTCTAGGATATCTCTTTTCCAAACCGTTCAAGTGATAGCGCTTAATGATTTCAGATAAATGATTCTTGTCACAATCCTTACCTAATCCTATAGCAACATTTTCCTCTACTGTCATATTTGGAAACAGTGCATAATTCTGGAATAGGTATCCTACATTTCTTTTTTGAGGCTTTAGGTTAGTCTTATTACTTGAATCAAAATAAACAGTGTCATTTAAGCTTATGAAACCATTATCAGGATTTACAATACCTGCAATGGATTTCAATGTCATACTTTTTCCACAACCGGAAGGACCTAAAATACCTAAACAACCTTTTTTCAACTCAAAATCAACATCCAAATCAAATTCCTTAAGTTCCTTTTGGATATTTACCTTTAATAACTTAGCCATAATCCTTCCTCGTGAATATAAAAATAAAATTAAATTATAAAATATTTTTTCAATCAAATAAACTATAAATAAACAATAAATAAACATTATAAGTTAAATTTAATAAAAACTATCTCCATTGCTTTTCCTTACGTAAAGTGACATAATCCATAATGAAAATCACAATGAATGCTATGAAAACAATGAATATTACATAACCAAATGCCTCTCCCATATTACCTGCAGCAACTTCTGAATAAACTGCCATTGGGAGTGTTCTGGTTTGTCCTGCAATGTTTCCTGCAAGCATAGCTGTAGCACCGAACTCGCCTAAACCACGTGCATAAGCAAGAATTCCACCACTGAGTATTCCTGGCAATGCATTTGCAAAAGCAACTTTCCAGAAGATCTTCCATTCAGACATTCCTAATGTACGTCCTGCATCCAATAGGTTAGAATCTATTTGTTCAAATGCACCTCTTGCAGAACGGTACATCAAAGGAAAAGACATCACAACTGCTGCAATTACAGTTGCAGGCCATGAGAAAGCTATTTTGTATGCAAAAAAGTCTATAAAAAAGCTTCCTATAGGTCCTCTGACACCAAAAATCCATAATAAAAAGAAACCCACTACAGTAGGGGGCAATACAAGAGGCAATGTGAATATGCCGTCCAATACAATTTTTCCAGTGTCATTTTTCATCTTAAAAAGACCCCAAGCAACAATCAAACCTAGAAAAAAGGTTATGAAAATTGATACGCTTGCGGTTTTCATTGAGATGAAAATTGGGGACCAATCTGTCATGTAATATTCTCCTTAATTAATATTAAATCATTCAATCTGAACAGATAATATATATCTTTTTAACCAATATTAATATTTGCATAATTATTGCATAAATAATTTAATATTAATTAAATCAATCATATAAAAAAAAGTGATTATTCACATGAATAATCCAATATTAAGTTTATTTAATATTTTTCTTATTCACATGAATAATTGATACTGAATTTATTCGTGAAGAGTAAATCCATATTCAACAAATTTGTCTTTAGCTTCTTGGCTTTGCAAGAATTCCATGAATTTACTTGCAGCCTCTGAGTTTTTGGAGTCTTTTAATTGTGCAATAGGATAAATTACTGGAGTGTCTAAAGCATCTTCAGGTGCTTCACAGACGACTTTTACATCATCAGTGGATTTAGCATCAGTAGCGTATACAATACCACATTCAGCAGATCCTTGAGCTACTTGGTTCAATACTGCTGTTACATCAGTACCTAAGGAAAATTTGGATTCAATTTTATCGTATATTCCGAGGTTGGTTAAGATTTCTTCTGCATATTGTCCTGCAGGTACGGATTCAGGGTCACCGATAGCGATGTTTCCTTCAACATTTGCTAAATCTTCAAATGAAGTGATGTTGGAATCTGAATCAGCAGGTACAATCAATACAACTTTGTTTTCCAAGAATTGGAGGTTGGTGTCATTGTCAACTAAACCTTCATCAGCTAAAGCATTCATTTGCTTGTTAGCAGCAGACATGAACACATCTGCCTCTAAACCGTTTTCAATTTGAGTTTGCAAGTCACCACTGGAAGCGTAAGTTGGAGTTACTTTTACACCAGGGTATTTTTCTTCAAACATAGGAATTAATTCATCATCAAATACATTTTTTAAACTAGCTGCTGCAGCTAAATTGACTTCTTGTCCGTCTAAATCTGGTTCACCAGTGATGAAGTCAAACCAGCCAGCTGAACATGAACCTACACTAATCACAGCTATTAATGCTAAAACAGCAATCATCAAAGCTTTTCTATTCATATATATTCTCCTAAAAAATTATTAAAACACTATCATACATTAAATCAATGATTGAAGTAAAAAGATTTAAAAATAATCCTTTATGCAATAAATTTCATTATCGAATTATAATAATTTTCATTATTACTTTACCTTGTTTAGATAATGATTTAATGTTTTCTGATTAGTAATTATATCTTTTTTCATACTGATATATAAATATTTTCATATCGATTTTGAGAACAATTTCATATCGATATATAAAAGAACTGATTATTTTTAAAAAATAGAATAAATTGGAAAAATAAAAAAGTGAGACAATGTTATTATAGAAATAATTAATAAGGAGATCCCTTATCTTTAATATTGTCCCTTATTTTTTTATGAGGTTCTCTTGAAAGTCCTTCTTTTTGTGTTTCATTTCTAAGATTCTCAATTATTTCAGAAGTTGGAGTAAGCACTGGACAGTTTTCTGTACACAATCCACATAAAGTGCACATATACAAACCAGAATCAACACTTACCTGATTATCTTTCAAGTATCGGCTCATTGCAACCCCACGGCCTCCTAAATAGCTATGAAAACCAAACTTATTCCCTATACTATTGTAAACAGGACAGCTTACAATGCAATTTCCACAGCCAATGCACCAAAGACACTCTTTAAATGCTTCTTTCCTACCATTGTCAAGCAAAATAACAGCTACTTTTTCAGCACCATACATATTCTTAAGAAGCTTTTTCTCAATATCTGCAGTTTTGGAAGGGCCTGAAACTATGTTGATATAGGAAGTCAAAGGCTTTCCAGTTGCAAATGCGGTTTCAAGCTTGCCAATTGAAACGCAATCCTCAAGCAATGGAACCAATTTATCGATTCCTGCAACGATTATATGGAGCTTTTTGCTTTGAACCAAACTGATGTTTCCTTCATTGTGAACCATTAAAACAGCACCATCTTCAGCAGCGATGGAATTGGTACCGCTAATTCCTATGAAAGATTTCTCGATAAGACTTAAGACATCCGCTCTAACCGCTTCCATAATTGGCTTTGGTTCTGCAGGCAAATCCAAATTCATGGATTCATTTACAATCTCTGCAATGTCTTGAACAGTCAAATGTGAAGCAGGGCCTGTAGGATGAACAGGACTGTTGTCATCTTTTTTCAATTGTAGAATACGGTCTCCCAAATCAGTTTCTACAATAGTCATGCCTTGCTCTTCTAAAAATTGAGTTGCATCAATCTCACGTAGAGTATTTGATTTGGATTTCGCAATATAAACCTCATTCCTATCAATATTGCTTCTTTCAATTTCATCATTGATCAAATCAAGCAATATTTTTCTTGCCTCTTCATCATCATTTGCATAAAAGCAATCAATATCATTTTCCTTAAAGCTTTCCTTTGCAATAGCTATCAGTTCCTCATTATTGTCTATTGCACTCTTTCTAATATCTATAACTCTGTTTTGAAGAGCCTTTATCTTAGGAGATTTGACAAGGGAATCTATACGGTCCTTTAATTCACCGAATACTTTTCTCATGGATTCAATTTCCTTTTCTTTCATTGAATCTCATCCCCTTTATCAAAGTGGCCTTTCTCAATATCCAAATGTTTTAAAACAAACTCTGATAAGTCTAAAACTTCAAAATCATCACTGTTTTGACTTAAATTCAATTCACAAAATGGACATGCACTCACTAATAAATCTGCATCGGTTTCTTTAGCTTCCCTAATCCTCAAATCAGAAATGGAATTGGACAATTCTCCATAAGCTGATTTCACTCCACCTCCAGAGCCGCAGCATCTTGCCTTTTCCCTATTGTTTTCCATTTCAACCAATTTGGAAATTGAATTGATTACATTGCGGGGAGCTTCATATTCACCTGCATGCCTTCCTAAATGACATGAATCATGATATGTGACCTTCAAGTCCTTATTGCCTTTGAGATTGATTTTATTTTCCTTAATCAATTGCTCCAATAGCTGAGAAATATGAATAACCTTTAAATCGACACCAAGGTACTTCTTATAATCTTCCTTCAATGTCTTATAACATCCTGCACATGAAGTTAGAATGACCTTTCCTTCAAAATCCTCTAAATTGCCATTCATCTGTTCAATTGCATCATCTAAAAAACCAGTTCTTAAAAGTACGGATCCACAGCATTTTTCATCTTCTAAAGTTTCATAATCAATCTTTGCTATCCTTAAAATCCTTTCTGTAGCCTTACTGATTGAAGTTAATTTCTCTCTAGCTGTACATCCTCTAAAATACAATAACATATTTTAACCTTAATAAATAATAAAAAATTCTTTAATCTATCAATAAAACTGAAAAATAAATTTAATTCTTAAAATTTATTTAATTAAAAAAATAATCATTGAGGAAATCATTCCTCTTCCTTATCAATATCTTCCAATTTAATTTCATCCTTAAGAGCCAATGCCCTGACAAGTTCAGTAGTGTTCCTATTCAACTCATCGATTTTCACATATAACCTAAAGATTGCATAAACAAAAAGCCCATATCCGAGAACTAGCAATAAGTCCAATCCTCTACCAAAACCGAAAAATCCTGCAAGAGGGTCACTGAATCTAGGAGCAAAAGCAAAGAAATTAACTATTACACAAACAAGAGCCCATAATACAAATGTAGCGGGAGTGATTTTCTTAACTCTTAATCTCCTATAGAAGAATATGAGAACTATTACAGTTGCAATAATTAATAAAATCTGATATGTACGAAATGGACCTATAATAATAACACTTCCCATCAATTATAATCTAAATAAATCAATCACCATCTTAGTTAATATTCTCAACCCGACAATCGCATCGGTCCCCTTATTCTGGGTTTCAGGAGTATATATTGTAGTGATTGTAACTTCAGCCAATCTAAGATTCTTATCGCTTATCTCTTTAATGAATTCAGATGATACACCATATCCTCTTGAAACGATGTTTATCGCATCAGCTGCATGAGCTGTAAATGCTCTAAGGCCTGATTGTGAATCCTTAACATTTCTTCCATAAAATATGAGAGTTAAAGCATTCATAATATAATTAGCAAAACTTTTACTTAGTGGCATGTCTTCAAATGGCCTTGCACCGATTACAACATCTGCCTCTCCATCAACTAAAGGCTTGCAAACCTTTGGAATATCAGCTATCTCATGCTGTCCATCAGCATCAAAAGTTACAATGTATTTAGCGCCTTTATTATGTGCAAGAACCATTCCAGTTTTCAATGCAGCACCAAGTCCCCTATTGATTACATGGGAAACAACAAATATCTGATTAGGATATTTCCTTTTGGATTCAATAGCCAATTCAAGGGTCTTATCTCTTGAACCGTCATTGACTAGAATCACATTATATCCTTTTTCAGCTATTCCCTCAATGATTTGGGACACAGTCTTCTCTTCATTAAATGCTGGAACGACCAAATAAACATCTTTAGTGATTTCTGAATTTACATCTGACATATTATCTTTAAATTTTTTTAAACTATAAAGGACCTGCGTCTTCTTTACCTTCTCTCATTCCTTTTCCTGCTTCTTTTCTCATTTGCTTAGGATGGAACATCATCTTGATAAGGTTTTGAGCATGTTCACGAGCCCTATTGTCTGCCAATTTTTTTAGCTCCTTAGGGTCTTCCTCTTCATCTTCATGAACAAACACTTCCAAAATATGGGTGTTTGTCATGAGTTGAGCACGAATTAAACCTGTAGACGCCTCATGAGCACACATCTTATCCTTTTCCATAGGTCCAGGCATTCCCAATGCCATGACAATTTCACAGTCTTCCTCTTCAATAAGCTTTTTGCTTGCTACTGGAAGATCCTTAACCCCAGGAACAGTAACGCGAATAATCTTTAAGTCTGAAGCGTTTTTCTTTAATTCATCAATAGCTGCAGCACCCATATCATAACGAGCGAATGTAGTATCTGCAATTCCTATTCTCATTTTATTCACCAAATAAACATTATTTTAAAAATTATTTAATTATTCCAATAATAATTAATTTAATATTTTGATACATTATTGAATATGTTTTTAATTATATATAAAGTAAATCAAATATTTTAAAATCATCATATTTAAAAAATCATCAAAATAAAATCGCCTAAATTATTAAATCCTATTTTGAATTGAATTGATCTTGCCTAAAACCATATTGTCTTTAGTCAATTCATATAGGATTCTATAGAAATACAATGCACCCCTATAATGATTTCTCTTTTCCAAATCAGCACAAATGATCTTTAATGTGTCTAAAATAAAAGGATTTACACCTATTTGAATACTTTTTGATTCTATTATCCTTTCTGCATCTTTCCTATCCATTTCAGTGTTGATTCCACGGGATTTTATATATTCAAGTTCTCTGAATGCCTGCTTGTTGAAATCAAAGTTCAAGCTGAAATCATAAAAGGCAGCAGCAATATCCAATTGATTTTCCTCGACATAGAAGAATCCGAAATTCCTATAGGCCCTCGCAATATCCTCATTCTTATAAGCGAACTTTAATGCATCCACATTGTATAGGAAAAATCTGTTGTATGTTCGTGTCTTTGATTTGTAAATGTCTGCAAGTGAAAGAATGGTTTTTGAGGACACCGGATTGATTCTTAAGGCCTTAAGCAGATATTCCTCTGCCTTTGCATAATTATCATATTCCAAAAGCAAAGTTCCATAAATATAATACAAATCAAATAAAGGTTCATCGAATGGAATAAAAGCCAACTCTTTCTCCAATCCAATGTATTTATAGAATAAAATCTCTTCAAGAGGATTTAAAAAGCTATGATACTCCTTTGGAAGAGAATCATTATCACTATCAACTTCACTCATTCTATTGATTTTTACATCTTTTTTCCAATTAACCCTACTCTTTTTATGATTGGGATTATAATTTCTTGGACTTCTGGATAACTTGTTTTCCTCATATCTCATATATTGAATCTCAGCGATAGACCTATTTGATTTGAAATCGCTTTCCTTATGAATTTCCTCAGTCTCATACTTATCATCAAAATGACTCATGAAATTGTCTAATTTTTCCAAAGCGGCCTTTTTGTCACGATTTTCAATAAGTGGAACGACCTCATCAAGAATCCTTGATACATTTGTCTTCTTGGATTTATTATATTCATCTTCATGATAAAAGTCTAAAGATTGCCAAACCAATCCTGAAATCTCTTTAATGATCTCATAGGCGGATTCATGATTCTTATAATAATCCAATTGGGAGATTAAATAATCCCTATCCAAATCTGGATTTCCGCTTAAATTCCTCTTAATTTGGCTTATAATCTCCTCAGTCATTTTATCACAAAAAATAGAAAATAAATAAAGTTTATATTTAAAGGCTTTTTAAAATTAGTTTATTAAAACTAGTTTAAAATATTAACTATTAAATTAAAAAAAGTAAAAAAAAGAACTTAAATTAGAAAAGAATGAAATTTTATTCTTTTTTATTAATCAAATCAAGGATTTTCTCACGTGCTTCTCCTATGGTTAAAGGATAATACTCACCAAAATCCAAACCATCTTTCTTGCTTAATACTTCAGCAAGATGAGCTATTCTTGGCAAACGCAAATCTGCAGACCTTATAAGCTCCACATCTGAAAAAACCTCTTTAGGCAATCCTTCAGCAATGATTTCCCCATCACTGATTAAATGGATCTTAGTTGAATAAACAGGAACCAAATCAACATCATGAGTTGAGATGACAATTGTCATTCCTTCCTGATTCAATTCATACAATAACTTAAGAATATGTGAAGCTCCTTTTGGGTCCAAACCAGAGGTAGGTTCATCAAGAATCATCAGTTCCGGCTTCATAGCCAAAATCCCTGCAATAGCTACCCTTTTCTTTTGACCACCACTTAAATGATGAGGGGATTTCTTTTCAAAACCAGCCATTCCTACCTTTTCAAGG
>JAEEWY010000038.1 GCA_016291275.1 Methanobrevibacter sp.
AAATGAATCTCCTGCAGCTGTTGTATCAACTGCATCACATTCGAATGCAGGTATCTTAACCTCTTCATCCTTCTTGTTTATTGCATAAGCTCCTACTGATCCTCTTTTTACAACAACAGTATCTATGCCATCATTGCGAACATTCACTGCCAAATCTCTAAAGCTTAAAGAATCATCATCAGATAAATTCAATTTTTCCTTATAATAATCTTCAAATAATATCTTCAATTCCCCTTCGTTAATAAGGAGAATATCAGTTCTTTCAAGGATTTCCTTAAGTTCTTCAACTCCTTTTTTAACATACAGCATTCCAGGATCAAAGCTTAAGACAATCTTATCAGAAAGTGTCTTCAACAATTCCTTTTGAGCATTGAATGAATCTCCAACAAATGAAGTGTAATGAAGTATCTTGCATGCATTGACATTCAATGGATTGATTTCATCAATTGTTATCTCATCATTTACACCAGGGTCTACATAAAGAGCCCTATCTCCAGCATCAGAAACGAAACCCAATACCTTTCCAGAATTGCCGCTTTCTGCATAGATGAGATTGGTTAAGTAAACATCATTAATCATTAGATTGTATTCCAATAAATCTCCTTCCTCATCATCTGCTATCTTTCCAATATATGAAGTGGAACATCCAAGCTTTGAAAGACCGATGATTGTATTTGCTGCTGAACCTCCTGGAGATTCCTCTTCACCTTTAATGAAGCTTTCCCCATCGATTTCTGCAATATGTCCAACCTTATAGAGCTTATCTACATTCAATGCACCAAAGCCTATAACATCCACATTGATTGCATCATAAACTATCTCATCAACACCTAAATCTTCAGCAGTCACATTTTTTGAGGATTTCGGAATATTTATATCATTTTCTTCCATTTAATTCACATCGTAAAAAGATTATAAAGTATTATTCTTTCAAAATATCCAATAAATTGGTCTTATGTTCACCTAATTGGCCTTCAAAGTTTCCAGCGGAAATCCTTTCAACACCAGGGATGTCAATTATAGCATCAATGGCTTTTTTAATAGCCAAGTTCATAGCCTCCTGACTGGTTGCATTTATAACGATTTCCGGAATGTAATTAACCCCTTCAGGAACTTTTGACTCATCACCTAATCTTTCCTTCAATGAAGGGCAATAAGGGTGATTTGTACTTGGACCAATTTCTGGGAAGTTGGTTTCAGGCTTACTTGCTGCAGAGCATATTCCAAAAGGAGTGCAGACTCCTTCAACTTCCATAATAGTGTCAATAATAATTCTACCTGCCTTTAAAACAGCTTCTTTGGTGGAACACATATACCAGAAGTTACCTCCCATGATTCCTTCTGCATAAGCAAGTTCAGATTCAATCTGGAAATCAGGAACTGCAATAGGGACATTGATCATCTTTCTTCCAAACTCTTCAATTTCCCATTCATAGCCATCTCCACAATGGCCTACGCTTTCCATCATTCCGATAGCACCAACAGGATTTACAGTTATGCTGAATACCCTTGTAAATGGCTTTACAAGAATGTCTTGACGAATTCTGTAAGACAATTCCTTTTCAAACTTTGTTAAGTCATCAGTTAGCCAGAATTGAACAATAGCTCCAGGTCTTCCATCAGGAGTCTTATCAGCGTCTACAAAAGCTTCCACACCTGCTTCAACTCTGCCGATTACAGCACTTGGTGTAGCTGTAGCATCGTAAGCTGCTTCCTTTACAGTCAATTCGTCTTCTGCTGTAATCAATGCTCTGATATACATTCCATCAAATGATTCAAAGAATGTATCTTCAACCTTATCATAATTTGCCATAAATGTCATCTCATTACTAATATGCTTGATAAAATATTTTTAAATAATTAATATTAACCTAATCCACCAATATCTTTTCCACGGATGCTGTTTCTCATCTCTTTGCTTAACTTAAGCAGATAATCCCTATTATCATCTGTAATTATCTCAATGATTGGCGCTTCCTTATTGTAGAATACTTTTTCAAACTCTTCAATAAGTGAATAATCCACTTCAAAGTCTTCAAATGCAGCATTTGGACCTTTTTGTGAATACTCTCTAATAAAGTCCAAAACATATTCCTTATCAAATCTGGAGTGAAGATCAATCAAAATGGAACTTACAATAGTATGGTTAGATATCACTGCAATCTCTGCAACATTCAATGGATACTCATTTCCATTGAAGCTCACTGACAAACCGCCATTGTCCCTTGCATATTGCAATGGCTCAACATCAGTTATGCTGTCACCCATGTAGATTATTGAACCTTGACCCAAATCCAATTTCTCAACAATATCCTCAACTGCAATTTGCTTACCTTTACCACCAACAGTTTTCACACTTTCAATATACTTGTTGATTTCAAGCTTTGGAAACTCATTGAAGAAAATGTCATACAAAACATTGAAGTCATCTTCACTTTCATCACCATGTTCAAGTATGATTTTTCTAAACTCTTCAACTTTCTTAAGTTCCTCAATAAATTTTGGTGATTTGTCACCCACAGTTTTGGATTTTGCATCAGATTGGTTAAAATTAGTAGCCCCATCTACATCAAGTTGTGTGTGATAAGTATTTTGGAATGGGAAATTAATATAATTGCATAGAGCTTCAATATATTGACCATAACTAGTACTAACTATGAAAGAATCAATAAGTTCATTTGCAAATCTAAGAGTATCATCAGAACCATCAACAAGATAGATATTTTCCCTTGAAAACTTGATCATTTTTTCATTTGTAAGTCCAGCTAATTTATAAAATGGAACAATAAGTTTAAGTGTGTCACCAGCATGATAATTTTCAAGCTTGACATCATCAACCAAGTAATCATCAAAGCGACTGATGATCTTGAATAATTTTCCACCATCTTCAATAAACTCATCTGCCAATTCATAAGCATTGTCATTTAATGTCAATGGACCTTCACAATCTGTGATAAAAACTTTTTTTACCATAATCTAATCTTCCTAAACTTCAAGTGTTTAATTTCAATAAGTATAATCTAATAAAAATAAAAAAAGAAAAAATTTAAAAAATTTAAAAATAATTTATAAGAACTGCCAAATTGTAGAGACTCTTGCAGCATTCACTGGACAGATTCCCTCACAATTTCTACAGGAAATACAATCATCATGATTTACAACAACCTTGCCATCTTCAACGCTTAATGCATCAACTGGACAGTTTTTAACACACACTTCACATAATTGACAAGCATGATGATTAATCTCTACAGTACCGTTTCTTCTTCCTCTAAGGTCTCTTTTAATGAAGAATATCTCATGATTTCTGTTTGTAAAGAACTCTTCCTTGAGCTTAATAGCTTCAAAATTACAGCTTTCAGCACATAATCCGCAGTATACACAGGAATTGTCTGTATCTATTACAATTGGATTAGGACCATCCAAACTAATTGATTCAGTCGGACAGACATCTCTGCATAGTCCACAGCTGATACAATTCTCTTCCACAACTTCTATTCCAAGTGCAGGTGGGAAAAATTCTACAAGGTCCAATACCTTTACAACATCCAAATCCTTTTTAATCTGCGCATTCAAACGCTCATTAAGGAAATCTGTTACATTCACTACAATTGACCTGCAGTTGGTGCAGGTGAATATTTCAACATCTGAAAATTCCATTCCTCTAGGAACATCCCTAATGTCCATTGAGTTTTCATAATCGAAATCCTCAAAGTGATAATCAGCTGAGATGTCTTCAAGCAATTTTACCAGAACATTGTCAATATTGGTTACTCCTTTTGAAATGTTATGAACATCCCTATCAATGATTTCAGATGCAATTTCCAATGTCTTGATCTTATTGAATGATTCAAATGCCTCTTCCCTTTCAACATAATCGATTGCATAGGTAGGGCATGAATGCATACATTCCTCACATCTTGCACAGTAAGCAGGGTCAATGAACGGCAATTTATTGGTTTTTCCTACATTGATTGCACCTTTTGAAGGACAAATCCTTGTACAAGTCATACAACCGATACATTCATCCTGGTCAATGCAGAGAGTTTTACCTTCCTTAACGGTTTTAGGAAGCAATTCTCCATACTTGATTGCATCAGTAGGGCAGTGCCTAAAGCAATATCCGCAACGAATGCACTTATCCTCATCGATTTCACTATGTACTTCCTCTCCACCGGAAGACCTTAAATGGATAGCTCCAGACTTACAGGCATTCACACATGCACCGCAAGCTCTACAGAGCTTTTTGTTAATGTTTGGAACATTTTCACGAATAGGATCTGCTAAAGTCTTCTTAATGTGAATAGCATCATAAGGACATGCATTGGTACATAAGACACAACCGAAACAATGTTCATCCAATTTAATTAACTTGGTATTTTCATCTTGATAAACTGCATCAATAGGACAGACATTCAAGCATGGCTTGTCTCTGCAATTGATACATTTCTCATTATCAATCTCATACTCTATATGAACATCTCTCAATGGTCTTGGTATAGGGTCTACAGTAACCATATTAAGCCCTCCTTTCTGCTAATTGAGAAGCCTTTACAGAAATGTGAATAACTTCCTCATCATTATCATTTGTATCTAAGTTAAATTTAGCCAAGAAATATTTAATGACACCAAATGGACAGGTTTGATAGCATATACTGCATCTTAAGCATTTTTCCTTATCCCTTACAATGGTATCGTTATCCTTATCAAAGCTGATTGCGCCAGTTGGACAGTCTGGAATACACATTTGACATTTCTTACAGTTGTCTGCATCCCAAGTTATAATTCTAATCTTCAGTCTATTGATGGCATCTTCCAAGACTTCATGAACGACCTCTTCATCATTCAAAATGGTTAAAGACTCATCAAATATAGGCTTGAATTTCAATTCATCTAAAAATAGTTTATCAGTGCCTAAATTAATCAAGTCATCCTGCTTGGATTCAATGTATTCCTCTAATGTGCTTACTGCCAAATTGATTATTTTCTTTTGCTCTTCAAGATTGTTTACAAAGACTCCTCTCATTGCTCCTTTAACAGGACAGGTCTCTAAACATTTTCCACAGGAAATACATTTGGATTGATTTACAACAACCCTATCATCAATCTCTTCAATTGCTCCAACTTCACAGGCATCCATACACTTATGGCATCTTATGCATAAATAATCATCCACAATGTATTTTCTCTTTGATGGGATGATATTGAACTCTTCACGGATGAAATGGTTTTCACCACATTCCAATGTCTTTGGAGTTGAAGGGCAGACTTCTGCACAGAAACCGCATCTGATACAAGCCGCTTTATTGATTACTGGATAAATCAAACCGATGGATTCCTCATTGTCTGAATCCCTAACCAATTTGATTGCATTTGGTGATGGGCAAGATGCTGTACAGCTTCCACAACCAATACAGTTTTCCTTAATCACTTCAGGAAAATCCCTGAATCTGTCTGGCTTGTGTGCTATGTCTTCCTTGGATTTTGCATCGAAAAATCCATCAATCCAGGTTTTTCTAGCAAATTCATAAATATACCAAATTATTGAGGACATCTCATTTCACCTCAAAGAAGTCTTTTACAGTAGATTTGCCAGTGTCAACATCAGTTATAGCCACTCTTTCAGTACATGCAATGCAAGGATCTGATGATGCATAAGTAGATACTGCATCAGCAACTGTAGCCACATCCTTAAGCATATATCTTGCACAGGAGTCAATATTCATAATACTTGGAGTTCTGATAGAAATACGCTTGATCAAATCTCCATTGGTTTCAGCCATATATCTTACTTCTCCACGAGGGGCTTCATTTCTCCATTCCCCATATCCTGATGGAATTTCCACAGGAACTCTTATATCTCCTTCAGGCATATTTTCAATTGCCTGTTTCACTAAATCAATAGATTGTTCAACCTCATAAAGCCTATTTAATGTACGGGCATAGTTGTCTCCCTCTTTTCTCCAAATAGGCTTGAAGTCGAATTCATCCTTATAAGTATAATGCTCTTCCCTTAAGTCATGCTTAATGCCTGAAGCTCTTCCAATAGGACCTACAGCATGTCCTTTAATAGCTTCCTCCTTAGTCATCACTCCAACGCCTTTTGCCCTTAATGCAACTATTGGAGCCTCTTCAAATAATGCAACATGCCTGTCAAAGCCATCTTCAATTTTTTTCAAGTTCTCAAGTATTGCATTGAAATGGCGCTCATCAGCATCCATTCTTACTCCACCAACAACATTCCAGCCTAAATTAACCCTATTTCCAGTTAACAATTCGAGGGAATCCATTGCATATTCCCTTAAAGCCAAAACATGCATGAACAATGTCTCATGGTCAAGAGTCTTGAAGAATGTTGAATTTGCAAGCAAGTGGGATTGGATCCTATCCAATTCATTTGTAATGACCCTTAAGTATTGAGCTCTTAAAGGCGCTTGAACTCCAGAAATTGATTCTAAAGTTTCTGCAAAGGTTTGTGTATGTTCGTATGAACAGATACCACATATTCTTTCAGATAAGTAAATGCACTTTTGCCAGGTCTTTCCTTCCATAATCTTTTCAATACCTCTATGAACATAACCATAATCAATCTCAGCTTTAATAACCTTTTCACCTTCAGTCTTAAGCTTAAGCCTTAAAGGTTCCTTTAAACCTGGATGAATTGGTCCAATTGGTAATATCATAATATCTGACTCCTATTTACTTATCTAATTTCATAAATCAACAATAAATATAATTTTTATTCTAGTTCTAATTCTAATTCAAATAAAGTATAATTAATCTTCTCTAGCGTCTTGAGCTCTTCCTTTAGCTGCAAGAGCACCAGGAGCAACAGTTAAAACTGCCTCTAAAATTTCACTTGGCCTTGGAGGACAACCTGGAATAGCTGCATCCACTGGAATGAAGTCTGAAACAGGAGCAAGAACTCTTCCTCCCTCTTGTGCAAAGACATCTCCAGATTGTGGACAGTTTCCAACAGCAACTACAATCTTAGGCTCAGGAGTTTTTGCATAAATCCTTCTTAAATTGTCTCTCCATTGTTCTGTAACTGCACCAGTCACTAAAAGAACATCAGCTTCACGAGGATTATTGTGAACATAAATTCCATACTGTTCAAGATCGTATCTTGGGGAAAGAAGTGCTACAAGCTCTACATCACAGCCATTACATCCTCCACAGTTTACAATACAAACATGAATTGAACTTTTTCTCACAATATCTTTAAGTTTTTTAAGCATTTCAATTACCTTAAATCTCGTTCTTTATAATAATTTTATAAACATCATTTTTTCGATAATAATTCATCGACAATTATTCTCTCAATAATTCAACTATTTGAGCTCTACCTTCTTCTAAAGCATCCTCATACTTTTTACCATGCTTTACTACATCTTTGGTTAATTGGTGGCAGATTCTATCTGCATCTTCCTCAGATATTAGTTTAGCAACATCACTTAACCAATAAAGTCTTAAATCAAGATGCATTTGCCTTTTTATCTTTTCTCTATTTGCTATTTCAAAGGTAGCATGCATATTTTCCAAATCACTCATATCAAAGCGATTCATAAGAATATCTTCAAATTCCTCTTTAGAAATTCCAAATTCTTCAGATAATGGAATAGTAATGTCCTTTTCCCATTTAAAACTATGAAGAACTCTTAATTTCATCATTTCATACTTTTCTTCACTATTCATATAAATCACGTGAGCAACTATAGTTCATATTAAAATAATACTCCAGATGTTGAAATCCAGACTACCGCTGCAATTAGAATGCCTATTGCAGTTTCCTTACGACCATATCCCGGTCTTCTTCCTAATGCAAGCCCTATAAAGAAGAATGCAATAGTAAGCAATATTTCAGGACTAATATTTGGATTTAAACCATGGTTAAATAATAAAAACCATCCAATAATAGATAAAACCAAGGTCAAAACATCTATTTCAGATATTATATAAGGTTCCATATGCTTTTTATAGCTTAATAAAAGACCAGCGATGGATCCTATAATGAAAACCAAAATATAAATCATAATATATAATTCTTCCATAATCTCACCTAGTTTACCTAAATTGGCTTATATAAACAAATAAATGTAATGCAAATAATCAAAAATGTAATGATGAACGCAATTTTCTCTAAGTTTTCAGCTAAATGAGCATATTTTTCCTTATTTTGCACCAATATGAATGGAACAAAAATAAGTCCGATTATAGCTAAAGGAAGCGCTAAAATACTTTGATAGAAAGCAGCGAGTCCTGCCACTACAAAAATACCTAAAGCTACCAATGAAGTTAATACTCTCATTCCTTTTTCATCATTCATTTTTAAGCCTTCTTTATTAGTTTTTACTTTAATTAAAAGTAATTAATCATTGTTTTAATTTTTAATTTTAAATAATTTCATTAATTTTAATTAATTTCTTAATTTTAATTCATTTAATTTAAATAATAATCATGATAATTGAACCAACTGTACAGATAACTGCAATGGATATTTGAGCCATTACGGAATGGTTTGGATTCAACATAGGAGTTGTAGCATTGATAAATCCTGTAATTATACAAATTACAATCATTCCAATCAAGTATCCGACAACTGAAATCGGTCCAAAGAATACAGTTAGGAATATCCATAATAAAATATACCAAGCTATTGATTCTGAAAACATTATGTATCCTCTAAGCATACCGAAATGCTCAGTTTCAAAACCTGTTATGATTTCTTTTCCTTTTGTAATTGCAAAAGGAGAATATGGAGATTTTGTAACTATTAAAGTGAAGAACATTAATGCTGCAAGAGGCAATTGCAATACTAAAGGACCATGCACTGCTTGATAAGCTATAATTCCACTGATATCCATAGTTCCAGTCAATAGGAATATGATTGCAATTACTGCAAAGAGCGGCAATTCACCAGCCGCTGAGAAAACAGCCCTTACACAACTTATCTTACCATATGGAGAACCGGATGAGGATCCTGCATTATGCTCTACAATCTTATGGATTGCATAAACACCGAATATGATCATTAAGGAACCTTGAGCCACTGGACCTACAATAACTGCAGTTACCCAAACAGCTGCTAAAATAACTGTAATGCCTACATAAAACGGCATTGCAGCAGTTTTTGGAAATGAAGTTTCCTTAAAGAAAAATTTCAATGAATGCAATAAGTACTGTATAATAGGAGGTCCTGGCCTCAATTGGACTCTTGCCATAACCTTTCTATGGAAACCTAATAAAAGACTACCTGCAAGGAAAGCGATTACTACATTGATTAAAATTTGAGCCATTAAATTCATGATATCTGCAAAGAGATTCTACTAGTAACCTGTGAAAGGCTCTTCTCTTCTTTCCTCCTCTTCCTCTTTTATTGGTTTGGACATTGTAAGAAGTCCAAATGAAAGTACTAAAAATGGTATACAAACAATAGCTATTGCATAGACTATCCAATCAGCTGGATTAAATATTAAAGCATAAAGGATAGCTAATACTGACGCAATCAAGATAATATAACTAGCTATTTTCATTTTATTCATTTTATCGACCTTCTATTTTAATAATAAATTAATAAATATGATTCTTTTCTTATAATTGATTCTTATAATTGTTTTATAATATGGTTAATAAGATTTCAACAAATCTTACAATAATAAACAATGAACTTAAGTGGATAATCAATATGAATGGAGATCCAGGAGTTCTGAACATTTCTGCCTTACTTGCAAAGAATGGTGCTATACCACTTTCACCACAAACTCCTATTAGCATTACAAGCGCTCCAAATATCATCATTGGACTTGCAGGGATTGCAGCGAGCTCAATTAAGCTTAAGGTACCGGTAGCTGCTAAAATCATAGCTGCTCCACCAAAGAGTGGCAAACCGCACATCATTGCAATCAAACCGTATTGGTAAGCGGAATTTAAAACCTCTACCTGCTTTACAGCAGAAACAATACCAATGTTAACAATACCAATTAAAGCCATAAATAAGGTAAAGTTAAACAAGTCTCCAGTAATCATAGCTCCTGCTGTTGCTATACCACAGATAATAGCCAAGAATCTTCTATGCTTGAATTCCTTTTTGCCAACTGCAACCTTATTTTCATCAAGAGAACCAAACATTGCTTCCACTTGAGTTTCAGTTCGGCTCATGGCTATCAATGCTGTAAATACAAGTATAGTTACAAACAAGAATATGTGGAGAGGGTTTAAATAAAGAACAATATCTCCTAAAGGAATTGTTCCCATCAAGTCTCCGCCTAAACTCTCTATAAGCATTTAAAGTCTCCTTTTTTTATTAAGTTCATTTATTTGAATTTTTTGAATAATAAACTGATAAATATAAAATTTAAATCTTAAATTACTTTTTGGAAATAATCATTTTCTTCCGTATTCCTCTCTCATTAGGATTCCAATCAATCCAATCTTGGAAGCCACTTTCAAGAGCAATCCTAAAGCAGCTAGGAATAAGCTTAATAACCAGTATTGAGGCAATATGAAGAAGAACAGGAATCCAATGATCCATAAGCACCAAGAGATA
>JAEEWY010000039.1 GCA_016291275.1 Methanobrevibacter sp.
TATTAATTATATTATTTTTTAATTATTCTTTATACTTCTTTAATATTTTTTAAATAATTTTTTAATTATAAGATCAATAAAATATTGGGAAAAATAGTGGGAAAAATAGTTAGTGAATATACAAACAAATAAAAATTGTTTAAAAAAAAAGAAAAAGAAAAAGAGAATAAATCTCTTAATCTATTTTGCAACATCTTCGAGAGCTGCTGCAATTTGTGCCATAATTTGTTCGGTTTTGAAGTGGTTTTGGTTCATAGCACCAGATGGACATGCACCTACACAGGTACCACATCCTTTACATAATGCAACGTTAATAGCTGCGTGTTTCTCAGCGCCTTCACCTTCAATACTTACAGCACCGAATGGACATAATTCTACACATACTTCACATGCACCACAAACGGTGGTATCAGTGTCAGCAGTAATAGGTTCGATTTCTACTTCACCTTTAGCCATTGGGATAGATGCTCTTGATGCTGCAGCAGATCCTTGTGCTACTGCGTCAGGAATATCTTTAGGACCTTGTGCTACACCAGCAATGTAAACACCGTCAGTTAAAGTGTCAACAGGTCTGAGTTTTGGGTGAGCTTCCATGTAGAATCCGTCGGAAGTTCTGGATAAACCTAAGGTTTGTCTGAGTTCGTTAGATCCTTTAGGAGGTTCTAATCCTACAGATAATACAACTAAGTCGTAGGTGTATTCAGTTACTTTTCCGAGTAAGGTGTCTTCTGCTCTTACAGTTAAGGTTAAGTCATCGTTTTCGATGATTTCAGCAGGACGTCCTCTGATGAATTCAATTCCGTATTTTTCTTGGGAAGTTTTGTAGAACTCTTCGAATCCTTTACCGAATGAACGGATATCCATGTAGTAACAGGTTACTTCAGTGTCAGGTTCGTGGTCAATACATAATTGAGCGTTTTTCATGGAGTACATACAACATACTCTTGAACAGTAGGATTTACCGATTTGTTCATCTCTTGAACCGACACAGTGGATGAATGCAACACGTTTAGGTTCTTTACCGTCAGATGGTTTTTGTACGTGACCACCAGTAGGACCGGATGCGTTGATCATTCTTTCAATTTCCATTGCGGTAATTACGTTAGTGTATCTACCGTAACCGTATTCGTATTTTTCAGTTGGGTCATATGGGTCGTAACCGGTTGCTGCAATAATGGTACCAACATGGAGTTCGATTTCTTCTGGTTCCATGTTACGGTCGATTGCTTCAGGACCACATACGGTTTCACAAAGACCACAGTCGATACAGTAGTTTTTGTCGATAGTTGCACAGAGAGGTACTGCTTGAGGGAATGGGATGTAAGCTGCTCTTACCATACCTACACCTTCGTCGTAGTAGTTAGGTATTTCGATAGGACAGACTTCTTGACATTGTCCACATCCAGTACAGTCTTCTTCTTTAACGTATCTAGGTTTTTTCTCAACTTTTACAGTAAAGTTACCGATGTAACCGTCTACTTCTTTTACTTCTGCGTAAGTAATTAATTCAATGTTTTCGTGTTTGGAAGTGTCTACCATCTTAGGTGCGAGAATACACATGGAACAGTCTAAGGTAGGGAAGGTTTTGTCTAATTGACCCATTCTTCCACCGATAGTTGGGTTTCTTTCTACCATGTAGGTTTTGAATCCCATATCAGCTAAGTCTAATGCAGATTGAATACCTGCTACTCCACCACCAATAACGAGACATTTTTTGTCTACTGCTACTTTAGAAGCTTCAAGAGGTTCTAATAATCTTGCTTTTGCAACTGCCATACGAGTTAAGTCTTTTGCTTTTGCGGTTGCTTCAGCAGGTTGGGTCATGTGTACCCAAGAGTCTTGTTCTCTTAAGTTAGCAAATTCAAATAAGAACTTGTTTAATCCAGCTTCTTCTACACATCTTCTGAAGGTAGGTTCGTGAAGTCTTGGAGAACATGCTGCTACTACGATTCTGTTTAAGTTGTGTTCTTTGATGTCATCTTGAATAAGACTTTGACCTGGGTCAGAACACATGTATTTGTAATCTTTTGCTACTACTACGTTAGGTAAAGTTTTTGCGTATTCTGCTACTTCAGGACAGTTTACGACTCCACCAACGTTTACACCACAGTGGCAAACATATACTCCCACTCTAATTTCTTCGTTATTAATTTCTTCTGCCATTAAATCACCTTGTACAAGTAAAATGATTAATCATTTGATCTAATTTTTTAAATATATTATATATATAAAATATTAGATAGTTTAATTTTTCTAAAAAGTGAGTATATAAAGGTTTCTATAAATAAGTAGGAGTAAAGTATATATATGAGAAAATTTTAAATTGATTAAAACTGGATAAATAAAAAAATTTAGTTTCTTTAGTGTTTTTTCAGTTAAATAAGATTAAATTATGAGTATTATTAATAATAAATAAAATTTAATTCTTTAAATAGAAAAATAAAATACTTTTTGATACACCTAAAAATTAAAAAAAATACAATGAAAATTTCAAAGAAAGGTGGAAAAGGCTTTAAAAATTGAAAAATTTCTGAACAAAGATAAGCATCCAAATAGACTTAAATAAGATTTAGATAGAAAATAATTATTATTAAGATAAAAATAAAGAGAATTAATAAGTATTTAACTCAAATAGAGATTATTTAACTTTATTTTAAGATTTAAGCTAATTTAAAAAATAATAAAAGTAGTGTAACCTTTTATGCAACACCAAAAATAGAGGAAATTGGCCCTATAAAAATGAGTGAAAAAATTGATAATAATCCTTAAAATGTTCGTTAAAGGATAAACATTAAGAATATAGGAATTGTAACAAGACTGAATACAGTGGATGTGAATATGCAATCAGAAGTAAGCTCCCAATCCAATCTATAGGTAACAGCCAATACCAATCCTAACATTGCTGATGACATAGCGGCTTCAATGAATCCAATAGTATGTTCAAATCCTGTTATGTTAAGTAAGGACAATACACCCAATGCGATTAAAGGATAGATAATCAATTTTATAAATGAAGCCAAACCTACCTCCTTGAAATGATTCTTTAATCCGTCAATCTTTAAGGACAGGCCTAAGGAAATCATAATAAGTGGAATGGTAGCACCAGCCAAGTAAGTCACCACAGTAGATCCAACAGATGTGATTGGAATGCTGAAGATATTGAATGTTATTCCCAATATGATTGACCATAGGGGAAGGAATGTCAAGATCTTGCGAATGGCCACTTTGATTTCACCATCAAAAATCAATATCAAGATAAAGCTTAAGACAACAAAGATTATTGAAGTGGAAATGTCACAAAATACAGCTCTTATCATACCTGCATTGCCAAATATTCCTTGAGTAATCGGATATCCTAAAAAACCTGTGTTTCCTAAAACCACAACAATGACTAGACTCCAAATTTTCCTCTTGTCCAAGCCTAAAAAATTAAGTAGCAAATAAGTTAATACACCTACTATTAAACTAGTTATCAGCATGTAAACTGTTAAAATACTTAATCTTGGAAGTAAGGAAACGTCAGCAGTGTATAAAGCATTGAAAATCATACATGGTAGAGCTATATTGATTACTATATTGTTGAGTGTTTCAACATCATTCTCTTTCAAAAGACCAATCTTTTTAGATAAGGTCCCTATCAAAATCATGACAATGATTGAAACAATAATAATCCTATAGTCCATATAATCAACAAAAAAATTCAATAATTTAAAAAAAAATGTTTAATAAATTAAATTTATAAAAATTAGTTAAAATAGTTTTTGTAAAAAATATGAAAATGAAGTAAAAAAAGAAAAAAAGAATTAATTAGGAGCAATTACTCCCAACTATTGAAAATATTTTGATCAAACTTTTTTAAAAGTTTGCTTAGTCTACAATACCATCAGTAGTGACTTTAAATACAGCTTCTCCTTCTGGCAAGTGAGGGCTGTCCACTAATCTAGCAATTCTCTTACCAGCTAAACCTTTTTTCAACCAGATTCTGTAAGTGGAAGCGTGTCCTAAAACGTGTCCACCAATAGCTTTTGTTGGACTTCCGAAGAAAGCGTCAGGTCTTGCTTGAACTTGGTTAGTAAGGAAAACCGCTACATTATATGTATTTGCAACTTGTTGCAATGCATGCAAGTGTTGGTTTAACTTTTGTTGTCTTGTAGCTAATGACTCTCTTCCAACATATTCTGCTCTGAAGTGTGCCATAAGGGAGTCAACAATTACCAATCTTACATTTACACCGCTTTGAATCAATTCATTGATCTTTTCAGCCATCAAGATTTGGTGAGAAGAGTTGAATGCTCTTGCGATATGGATTTTTCTTAAGACCTCTTCATGGTCAAGTCCAAATGCATCTGCGATTTGTTCAACCCTTTCAGGCCTGAAAGTGTTTTCTGTATCGATGAATACACATTCACCATCTAAACCACCTTTTTCTTTAGGCAATTGGACAGTCACAGCCAATTCATGGGAAATTTGACTTTTACCTGATCCGAATTCACCGAACACTTCAGTAATAGCTTGAGTTTCGATTCCACCTCCGATTAACTCATCTACACCTTTACTTCCAGTGGTTATGCGGCCTACATCACGTCTTCTTTCCATTACATCAAATGCTGTTTCAAAATCAATTTTTTCAGCTCTACGTGCTGCTTCAATAACTTTTTCAGCTACTCCTTCACCAATTTCTGCCTTTACAGCTAATTCCTTAGCGGTAGCAGTAGCCAATCTCATCATATCAGCAAAACCAGCTTCTCTTAATTTTTCAGCAGTTTTTTCTCCAACATTAGGTAAGTCTTCAAGTTCTACCATAAATATCAACCCATTAAACAAATTTATTAAAGTTCATCATACTATAAAATCAAGGCTTAAAACTCATTTTTAAAAATCTTTTTAGGTCTAAGCCTTATTTCTTCATCATAATTATTGTAAGTTACATCAGCAAGCAATTCTAAGGTTCTTCCTTCAAGATCCATTGCTTTAGTTTCCAAGAATCCTATATCCCCTTCACTTTCTTCATATAAAGCAACAATGTCGTCATGTTTCATATCCAACAATTGTTCTACCAATTCATTGAAGAAAGTTACTTGAATCTCACCGGTATCATCAGTGAGTTTTCCAGGAAGCATCAATAGATATTTAGGTTTATCTATATAATTTCCACAATGAGGACATTCCTCTTCATCCTCATCTTCAAGAGTACGGTTACAGACAGGACATTTTGGCATTAAAATCCTTTCTATGAATGGATCTGAGAATGTACCTTTTATTTTTACGCTTCTATCTTCCAATTCAAGACTTGCAATGTCTTTTGAAGTGTATAATATGTTTTGCAATTCTTCAATGTCTGGAAGACTGGTTAATTCATTGTAGGAAGGCTGCAATATATTTGTTGAATTGCCTATGGACAACTCTACACGATTGCTCATGTCATTGTAGTTTACACGTGGATTTTGGATTTTGATTGCCTCATTGATATCATAAGGCAAATTGGTCTTGTCATCCCATAAGGTCACTGGTATGAAACCTGAATCGTCACCAATGGTCATGTTCCTAACCAATCCTTTGGTTCCATCTTGCCTTTCGAATTCACGAGTGTCCTCGATTTCCAAGATTCTTGCAACAACTTTAATGTTCATGTCATCTTCTTCTATATCATAAATCTTCTTGGTTTCATAGATTTGCTCTTCTAACTCTTCAAATGAAGGTAAATCAGATGATTCGGCATCAGAAAGCTCAATCACTCTAGTTGTCTTTCCCACATTTAGTTCAACTTCATACATGCCTAATCTGGTTCTGGCATTTTCAACTTGATATGCCTTTCCTATTCCATATGAAGCTTCTGCCTTTTCATCCCAGAAGGAGATTCTCACTTTTCCAGTTGAATCTGCAATATCTCCAGAACGGACAAAACCGGTAGTGCCGTCATCCCTTTGGAAGGAATGGGTATCATTAAGGGTAATTAATCTACCAATGATGTCAACTTCATCACCATCAACTTCATGATCTTGAACTTCCCTAATGGTGATTGGACCTAATTTACTTGCAATTTCATTTAAACTTTCAGCTAAATCCTCGTTTCCTTCAGGATTTACTCTTAATTCAGTATTCCAATTGGTATTTACCCTATATCCACTGGTTGCATAATCATCGTATTCGATATTACCGCCCATAACTTTAAGGATATCTCCTTTAGCTACTTTAAGTTTAGTGTCATCTCCCCAAAGGGTGACTCTTATGGAACCAGTTTCATCAGTGATTTCAATTGATTTCACGAAACCTTTGGTTCCGTCCTGCCTATCGAATGAGATAGTGTCTTGGATTTTGGTTACAATACCTATTAAAGTAACATCCTTGATTTCTTGAGCATTTCCAATTTTAATGATGTTTTCCTCGTATTCAGGAATGTCATAGTCCCCTTCAACCTTGATTATTCTACCGTCCCAATGGGATAATGAGATTTCACCATTTCTTTCTCTGGATTGTTCATTAAGGATTTTTACAATGTCTCCTTCTTTCAAATCAAGAGTGTTAATTAATTTAACATCCTTATTCCATAAGGTGTAAGCGATCTTTCCAGTCTTATCCTGAATTTCAAGTGAGGTCACTTTTCCTTTCTTGCCATTGCTTTCATATGAATGAGGAGTAGGAACCCTGATTAATCTTCCAATAATGCTTACCTTTTCATCAGGAACAATATCTGCAATTGAAATGATGTTTTCTTCATAAACTGGGAACTCAGCAATATTATCCGGATAGTTTTCACTTGTCTCATCAATTGCTCTAAGCAAGGATCTAGGACGTAATGAAAATTCCTTTCCACCTCTGAATCCATCCTTACAGTCAACATCAGAAATTTCAACAATGTCTCCTTCACTGATATGTTTGAGATGCTTAATGTTTTCAGTCCAAAGAACAAGCCTTACTTCACCGGTATTATCAGCAATTTGCATATTTGCAAGCTTTCCATCCTCTCCTTTTCTTGAAGTGAATATCTTTGGATTGGAAATAGACATTACCCTTGCAATAACACTGAATCCTTGACGGCCAGGTTCAACTTCAGCAATTGTCTTTGGAGTGCCAACATCAAAAGTGTCTACAGGCTCACCTTTGGTTTCCTCTCCAGTGAATGGATTGACTACCATGTCTATGAAATCCTTATCACTGAAAAAGGAAGCGTCTTTGTATTCTTCTTTAAATTTATTAAACTTGTCTATGAATTCATCTTTTGATAAAGCGTCTTGAACCTTTTCCCAACCATCCTTAATGTATTGGAAATCTTCCTCACTAATATCTTCAGCTAAATTCATTCCATTGAAAAATTCTTTATCCATACCAAACCCTCGTTTTTTTAAATTATAAATTTAGTAAAAATAATCTAATAAAATAATAATCCTTTTTACAATTGTCAATTCACTTAAAAGTTTTTTGAAATTAAGTATTGATTATTATGATCATTATTTTATCTCAATTTTTTCAAGTTAAATTATAATTTAATTTTTGCTATATATAATAATTAAGACAGAGCATTTGAAAACTAATAGTACCATTTCAACTGAAAAAAATCAACGCCAATGAAAGGCCCATCAATTCCCAAATGCCTTTTTAAAAATGTAACCATATAAGTAATCAAATAATGAAATAAGAATAAATAATTATAAAATAAGCATTTGCAAAATAAAATTCTTAATATTTTTCAAACATTTTATTTTTTAAAAATTTATTTTTCAAATCATTAAATTCATTATAATTATATATTTATAATCTATATTATTTTAATATTTTTAATATCCGAACTTTTTAAAAAATTATTAGATAAACAAATCACAATAATCATCAAATCATGTTAAGTTCTTAAACGAAAATCCTAAGGATTCGAGTATAAATATTAAAACATCGTAGCTTATAAAAGTTTATGTTACCATATATCATAATCTTAAAAATTCCATAATATTTTATAATAATTTTATAGTTTATTCTAATTTCAAAACTTAATTTCATATGGTAAATTTTTAAAAATTAAGTCTGTAATTATCAATTAATTAACTAAATATATAAATATATGCTTTTTTTCATTAAAATAATTCATAATAATATCAATTTAGCAATTTAAAGCAAATTTAACAATTTAATTAAAAAATAACAAGATTAAAACAATTTTTAAAATGAGATAAAAAATAGAATAATGGTTGAAATTTCAAAAGATTAGGAAATTGACTAAAAATATGATTAATATGCATTCTCATCTCTTTTGAAAATGGTCTTGAGCATGATCTGAATGTCTAAAACCAAACTCCAGTTTTCTACATAACGGATATCGTATTCAATACGCTTTTCGATTGAAGTGTTTCCCCTATAACCATTGACTTGAGCAAGCCCTGTAAGTCCTGGCCTTACCTGGTGCTTGACCATGTATTTTGGGATTGTCTTCTTGAATTGCTCAACAAAGTATGGCCTTTCCGGACGAGGGCCTACAACACTCATCTCCCTTTTCAATACATTGAAGAATTGAGGCAATTCATCGATGCTCATTTTTCTGATGAATGACCCGACTCTTGTTTTCCTTGGGTCATCTTGAGTTGTCCATTGGGATTTCTCTTCCTCCTCATCCTGAACCTTCATGCTTCTGAACTTATACATCATGAATGGTTTTCCATTGTATCCGATTCTTTCCTGCTTGAAGATGATTGGACCAGGAGATTCCAACTTAATCGCAATAGCTGTAATCAGCATGATTGGAGAGGTTATTATAATTGCAACAATAGCTACAAAATAATCCTCGATGATCTTTTTGAACTTATTGAATGCATCATCTAAAGGAACATAACGGATGTTGATGATTGGCAAATCGTCAAGCATGTCTACAGAAGGCTTTGCAGGGAAGTACTTGTAATAATCAGGAATGATTTCCGCCTTGATTCCCTCTTCCTCACATGCATCCACAATCTCGTTCAAGTGATAATAGTATTGCAAAGGAATAGCTATGACTACCCTATCGAACTTATGTGTTTTCAAGACATCCGGCAAGTCTTTAAAGGTTCCTATGAATCTTATTCCTTCAAAGGTTTTGCCTAAATGCTCTTTTCTTCCTAAGAAACCGTCAATGCTGTATCCTAAATAGGTTTTAGACTTGATTTTATGTGCAAAATTGAATGCCAAGTCATTATCCCCTATAATGAGCATATGCTTTAGATTGCGATTGTTCACTCTCATGAACCTTAAGACAAATACTACAAGAGCCCTTTCAATAATTGCAAAGATCATACCGAATATGCTCAAAAGAAATAGCATGATCCTTGAGAAATCAGGCTGGTTGATAACGAACAAAATAGCTACCAAAATTATGAAAGCCATTATGTCAGCTTTGATAATATCCTCTGCACCTGACAGTATTGAAGGCTTATTCCTGAAAGGCTTATACAAGCCGAAAAAGTAGTATAAGAGAAGATATGTCGGAATAATTGCAAAAACAGTGAATATAAAGTAATCAATAAATGGCAAAGATCCTCCTAAAGGACCGAATAGAGTAGTTTTGAATCTTACAAAGTAAGCTAGAACCAATGAAAATAGAATTACAAGAACATCTATTACAACAAGCAATGAATTCAATATTCTTTGATTTTCCTTAATCATTTTACCACTCTTTACCTTATTGACTCTAATAAATTAAATATAAAGTAATATTTTACTATACAGTAATAGATTTAAAAGCAATTGCTTATAAAATTACCTAAAAAATTTTACTGATTATCAGGATAATAGGATAGATAAATTGAGTTCAAGACCTTAAGGCATTTCTGATTAGATTGGACACCAGCAAGACTGCTATTCCAATGTAAACTGCAATATTTACAAAAACATTGTATTTTTTGGTATAATGCTTCCTATAAAAAATATACATTGCCCTATAGAATTCATAAATAAGCTTTGGATTTCTCTTCTTGGTCTTCTTATCTTCACTGCTTGCTCCCTTGTAGTGAATGATTTCAGCTTCTCCAAAGTAAACGATTCTCCATCCTGCCTGCTTTATCCTGTAACACCAGTCAATGTCTTCTCCATACATGAAGAAAGTGTCATCCAAAAGGCCAATATCATCAATTGCTGTTCTTCTAACAAGCATGAACGCTCCAACCAAGCAGTCGATTTCATAGACTCCATCATCATCCAGGTCATCCAGATTATAATCGTCCTTTCCACTGCTTGTCTTAACATTGAATAGCTTATAGAAAGCATTTGCAGGATTTGGAAAGCTTCGTTTGCATGCTTTGTCAAGAGACCCGTCTGCAAGTGAAACCTTACAGCCCAATGCACCGACATCGGCATTTGTGCCTTTAGTCATATAATCCATACATTTGTCGATTGTAGCCTCTTTTATAAGTGTATCTGAATTTAAAAGAAGGACATATTCCCCTTCAGATTGCTCAATAGCTAAATTGTTAGCCTTTGCAAACCCATCATTGCTGGAGTTGGCTATAACCTTAATTGTTCCTCTTGAAATCTCATCCTTGAAGTAGTCCTCCAATCTTTCCAAGCTGTCATCAGTTGACT
>JAEEWY010000040.1 GCA_016291275.1 Methanobrevibacter sp.
GCTGTCAGCGTTGAAAATAGACATTTCAGTTGGGTCTAACCATTCTCTTTTTGCACCGATCATTGGGTCTGCCATAACAATAATGTAACCTAAACCTTGTTCGTCCATTTCGTCTTTCTTACCTTTACCAGGAGCGTCACCAATGATAATAGCAGGAATATCTTCTGCAGATAATAATTCTCTTGCTCTAGCTGGACCAGGTGCTGCTGGGTTTGGGCTAATGAAAATACAGAAATCTGGGTCGAATTGTTTGAATTTAGGTACAACGTCTTCGACTTGTTCAGGGTTCATTTTTGCTCCAGATCCAAATACTCTTACGTCGATGTTTGGTCTGTCTGCTCTTTCGTCTAATAATAAATCTAATATTGGTGAAGTACCAATATTACCACTTCTTAATATAGCGATTTTAACTACCATAATATCACAATAATATTTATAGTATTTGCTTATTATAAAGTTAATGTAAAAAAACAAATAAAAAACTTTATATATTAGAATAATTTTTTTTAAAATTTAAGAAAAATTAGTGAAAAAAATAAAGAACATAGAGAAAGTATTTTGGAAAAATAAGGAAAATTTAATCTATTCTAAAAAAATTTAGAATCTTGAAAAAAATGTCAAAATTCTAAAAAAACATTAATTTTGTTCTAGATAATTATCAATTTTTTCACCAAAAATATTGTTGTAAAATTGAATGATGAAACCAACTGTAACAGCTGAAAAAATGGTTCCTTCACGAACCCCTTCAAGGTGGCCTATGAATACCAATGCCAAAATGACACCTATGCTTACAACGGTAACGTCAAAAAATGGCTTGACCTTACCCCAATCCTTGTTAAGCACTTCACCTATCGCCACCACTGCACCGTCTCCAGGAAGCATGGTAATATCTGACTTAACTTCAATGACAAGACCGAATGCAAGAACAAGACAGCTTACTATAAGCAAGATCCATTGGCTTATATAATTTGTTGGATTGAGGAAATCAATAAAACTTAAGTTAAAGTCAATCATATAGCCAAAGAGAATGCAGACAAGCATCTGAGCTATTTGTGACAATGTGATTTTTCTTAAAAGAAGCATTTGGAATATGACAAGCAAGGCATTGAAAATAATTGTGAATTCCCCTACAGTCAAAGGAAAAGCAACAGATAGAACAGCAGGAATGCATGAAATAGGAGGAGTTCCTAAAGTGGACTTAAGGGATAATGCAATGCCTAAAGACATTATGGTCACACCAAGAATAAGTAAAATGTATCTGATAATTAATTTTTTATCCATCCTAAAACCTTTCCTATCAATTTAAAAATAGTTTCCATTTAAATTTAAAGGGATTATGATATTTAAAATTTTTTGATGAGGAGTTTAAGTATTGATTTAGTTTTCGATTTTTAAAATATTTAAATGATAAGAAATAAAAAATAATTAAAAACAGATTAAGGTTTTAGGTGAATCAATTGAAAAAAGTTAAGATTACAGTCATGAAAAAAGTAAGGCATGATGACTTGATTGAAAAGTATGAAAATCCATTGGAACATGAATGCGATGTAGAATGTGGAGATGTATTCATAGCCAATGGTTGGGAAAAGCCAGATGACTTCTGCCCTAGCGCATGGGAAGTCTTATCCCCATTTGTAATGGCTTTGGCAAATGGTGCAGAAGACTTTTACGATGGTTGGATGAAGAATAAGAAATCAGCAATGATCTCATGCAACGATGGTTTCCGTCCTGTAAGCTTTTTGCTTGAAACCATGGATGAGGATGCTGATTAAAAAAATTGTATACATTATACAAAAATTATTTTAAAAAAAGTTCATGAAAATAAAATAAAAAAATAAAAAAATAGATAAAATAAAATTATCTGTATACTTTTCTGCTGTTCCAAATTTGCTTAGTGGATTTAAATCCGCTTCTTTTTAATGATTTTTCATCAAAATCATTTATCAAATCCACTAATCTATCAATAGCTATCTCACTATCTTTTACAAGATCTGATTCCTTTTGGTCTGGTAGATTTTCAAATGCCTCTGGGATTTCATCTATTTTCACGATTGGAATATTAAGTTCCTTAGCCAAATCCACACTGCCATGGGTTTTATGGAATCCTTCGATTTTCAATGATGGGATATTGAATACTCCCGCTTCAATTGTCATTCCCATACCTGCAGCATAAATCAGGTGGGATGCAGCGTTCATAAAGCTTAACATATCCACATATTGAGGCAAAACCTTGATGTTTGGGGATAATACCAATTCCTTCACCATATCCCTATCAAACCTGTAAGGTGCAATCAATGCCTTTAGATTAAGCTCTTCAACAGCCCTTATCAATGGCTCAATATCATCATCCTTCAAATCTCCGCCAAGAACAACAAGGACAAATTCCTTCATTCCATATTCACCGTAGATTTCATCCTTGTCAATTAAATTATCTTGTTTTATGTAGTTATCAACATATTTTGCCATTGGATAACCATCGATATTGACAACATTTTGCAGACCATAGTTTTTCTCCAGATAATCCTTATATTCATTTGTGGGAACAGTGACAAGATTTGCTTGTGAAATGACCTCAATAGGATTGTAGATATCCTGCTCTATATGCAAGACTGGAATATTCAAAATGTTTGCAGCTACAATGGCTTTTCTAACATCCCCAGCATTTCCTGCAGTAATCAACAAATCAATACCCTTTCCTTTAAGGGCATTGAATGACTTTAGGATATCCTTTGAAATGAGATACGCCAATTTTCCAAGAGAATTCTTTTTCCCTCTTCTGCCTTCTCCAATAGAATAAGTTTCATCACAATAAGGTTCAAGGAAATCTCTTGATGATTCACCATGATAAAGGCCTATAATCTTATTGATCTTAAAGCTTAATTTGCCTTCATTTTCCCTCTCCCTTAACTTTTCAATGATTGGAATGATTGTCTTGGAAGGAGTAATCTCTCCTGCAATAGCTATATTCTTAGATTTCATGATTTGCACCCCTTAGGAAATGGATGATGAGGAAAATTCCGATTAAATAGAATAGCCAAACGACAACATCAGTTGGGCCTGTCTCTATCCAGATGATTGTTTGTGCAAGCAAAATTCCATAGAATGCTGTAAATATTTCCTTTTTGTAATTCTGTATGCTGTGTAATGTCTTGAGGATGAATCCTAATAAGAACATTTGAATAAGCATTCCTACAATACCGAAGTCAAGCAATGCAGGGCCGAATATTGTTGAGGTTATGGAATGAACCTGTCCTAATGTAGCTTGGCCAACTAAAACCCTTGCATCTGAATGTGTGAAGAATCCTGTCAATGTTGCATAGAATAGATTTCCCATAGTGGCACATTGATTCTCGATAGCCTTCGAAAGTATATTTAATGTAAATGCTGCCCTATAAGAGACCAATTCAATTGGATTCAATGACCAGTGCTGCCAGCTGATGGCTTGAACTGCAATGAATCCAACCGCCAAAAGCACTACTGCAATAGCCAAAATAGCTAAAATTATGTATTTCACATCAACATCCCTTGTATAGTACAAGGTTATAAGTGCAGAAAGCATGATTGCAATAGGAGTGGTCCTATATCCTGTAAGAGCAAAGAGGACCAAACCGATTAATAGCAATAGGTAATGGGATTTTCTATTGTATCTTGCAAGCAAGACATTGATTGAAGGCAAGAAAATAATGTATGAAATTAGCCATATTTTAGTTGCTGCCTTTGCCTTTAATGTAGCAGAGAAAAGTGGAATTCCACCTAATAAAGCTATGTTTATAACCTGCAAGAGAATACCTAATAAAACCAGTCCCACAAGAATCATTTCCTTTTTTGAATATGAGTCGGATAATGATAATTTCTCGGGGTTTAGAATTTTTTTAGGAGCACCGCCTACATCGATTTTAAATTTTTTGCTTAAGATGCAGTTAGATGAAAAAACTCCAAGAATAAAGAACAATAGCCCTAACCCAACATAGAGATACAAATCTAAATTTGGGGAAGGCAATTCCTGATAAAAATACCACATAGGCATAGCTATGATTAGAAATAGTATTGTCATTACGACAATAAGCAGTGGATTGAATAAATCAAAATTTCCATTTTTAAAATTAAAGTTCATAAAAAACCCCTTATAAAAGCATTATTTTAGATTTTGTCGAAACTATTATAATAATTTTATTAAATGGGCTATTCTTAAGAAATCTTTATAAATCAAAGCCGATGTTTTTGAAAATCATTGATCTCAACTAACTTGAAACAAAAAATTGAAAAAATTTTCCCATTGAAAAAGAAAAAAAGTGTATTGAAAAATGTTTTGAGAATATGAAAAGTATACAAGATACTAAAAAAGACAGATATTTTAAGACTAATGATTTTAATACTATAGAACAAATGTTCCAATAGATAAAAAAATCGTCAAGTAATACAAAAAATCATGAAATTTCAAGGAAGATCGTTGAAAAATTTGAAAAATTTATGAAAATTTCGTGATAATATCATTTTTGAGAGGAAAAAATCGTAAAAATAAATGATATTACAAAAGATTTGAAATGATGATGAAAATAAATTAACATGATTATGTTTTGATAATAACATTCGAAAAATTTTTGAAAAATTTAAAAAAAACTTACACTTGAAACTTACGTCAAGGAATTTCTGGCCCTGAAATTAGCAAAAAATGATAATAACAGGTTAACTCATTATACACTTGAAATTTATGTCTAAGAGTTACAATGAAAATAAGTGAAAATTTACAACTCAAAGAATGAAAAATGCATATGAATTGAATATTCATAAAAATAAAATGATATTACAATTTTGAAATGAAAAAACTGAAAAAATAGAAGAAAAAAATTGATACAAATAGAATATAATAGAATATAATAGAATATAATAGAATATAATATAATAAAAAAATAGAGTTATAGAAGATGATGATTAATCATCTTGTTTTTCAGCTTCCAAGACATAAGTTTCCTTTGGCTTGCTGTCAATTTGCAAGTCGCTGTCATCAGGTTGTCTGTTTAATAGACGATCAATGAAGCTTCTGTTTTTATATCTGTCAATTAAAAGCCTATCAGCAGTTAGCAATTGATCCTTATAAGCGATTTCCTTAAGGGTGTCCTGAAGTTGCTGGTTGACATTATGCAATTCCTTGTCCTTTTCTAAAACAAGTTCATCATGTCTTTTCCTCTCTTCAAGGAGATTTTCTTCAGCCTTTTGCTGAGCTAAATCTGCCTTTGCCCTTTCAAGCCTAATCTCTTCATTAGCCTGTTTGATAAGCTGATCTTTCTCATCAATAATTTCATAGCATTTTGCAATGGCAGATTTGTTTTCTTCAACCAGGTCCATGATTTCCTTATTCTTATCTGAAATCTCCTGATTCCTTTGTTCCATAATTTCATTTATGGAAGAATCCGCTTCACTGCGTGATTGCTTCAAATCTGAAATGGTATTCTTATTATCGTCAATTTTAGCTTTAAGATCATCGATCTCATTTAGATAAGATTCATATTCACTTATCCTAAGAATCATTACCTTCTCTCCACCTTCAAAATTATCTTTTTTTGATAAGTCGATACGATAAGTGAAACTGTTTCCTCTCTTATATTGTTTGACTTCCTTTTCCAACATAAAAATACCTTCGTAATGAAAAAAATGATATTATCAATGAATTTTTTAAATTACATAATATAATCATAAAATAAAAAATTATTAACATTATTATATATGTTAACTCATTGCATATAAACTTAATTTAAAAAACTATAAAAAAAATTAATTTGTAACTCAAAAAATTGAAAAAAATTATAAAAAAATGACGATGAGTCATAATGATATTACATCGATAATTCTGCTGTGATAATTTGAGTTATCACTTTTTTGAGATAATCTGAAAATTTGAAAAAATCTGAAAAAAATAGCTGGTGCCATTTCAAGTGTAAAATTTGAGTTACAAAATTTGAAATTAAATTTTCAAAAAATCTGCAGAATTCCAAATGATATTAACATGATTTTTATTATAAAATATGAAGATCATGGCCTGAAAAATAAAATTTGAATAAAACTTGAAAAAAGATGGAATTCATATGCATGAATGTACAAAAATATAGCATGTAATATCAATGAGTTAACGTTGTATCTACAAAAAGTTACAAAGAGCATTAAAAAAATTGGTATAAATAATAGTTTAAAATAATTATTTTAAAAAAATAAGAATTAATTAAAGTTTTTTAAAAAAATAACTAAAAAAACTCAAGTTTGAAAATAAAATAATGAATTTAAATAGATTTTTAAATTTTAAAATTTTTTTGGAAAAATTCCTCCTGATTTCAGAAGTAATACTTTTTTATGATAAAAATATCATCAAAAATACGAAAATTTTGTATATTGTAAAAAAATTAGTGAAAAAATCATATACATTATACAAAAATAAATTATAAAAAAAGTTCATGGAAATAAAAAATGGAAAAAATATGTAAAAAGTAGAAATAGAAATCTAATTATAAAAAAATTTTAAGAAAAAAATAAAAATTTAGTCCAACTCAGCTATATTTTTAGTGAAATTATACGCAAAGTTAGGACATGAACAAGCATGAATGTGAATATAATTAGCTAAAGTGTTCCTAACACTCACTCCATCCATATTATTCAATACACCTCTGCCTCTAAGCACATCAAATGCAAGATCATCTGTACTGTCTATGTTGAGCTTAGTGTAGTGGAATTCATGTGCACGGAAAATATCTCCTTCTTCAGATATGAGGTTATCCCTATTGGATCTTGCTACAACATAATTCAATCCTTGAACTCTAGGAGTCATTTCAGCACTGTATGGGATTGCATTGACCATTCCCAATCCATCGATAGACTCTGATAAATAGATCAATCCACCGCATTCACCATATATTGGCCTATCTTCCTTGTGGAACTTATTGATGGATTTTAGCATGGATTCATTCTCAGACAATTCCTTCTTGAACACTTCAGGATATCCTCCGCCAATGTAAAGGGCATCGACATCTGGAATCTCCTCATCCTTATATGGGCTGAATGGAACAATCTTAGCACCATTATCCTCAAGTGATTCCAATGTTTCCTTATAGTAAAAAGTGAAGATTTCATCTATGGCAACACCAATTTTTAAAGGAGTGTTATTGCCTGTTTTCCATAGTTCTCCAGGTTTGGAACCGTTGGTGACTTCAAGATTTATGGCCTCATTATGCTCCCTGTTGAATTCATCCTCATGAATGGATAAATCCACACGATGGCCATAATTATTATCGTCTTCCATTGATTCAATGGCCTTATTCTTATTGTCTTTTAGAGCAGATTTATCGGATGTTTTCATTAAATCCTTTAGTGCATCCAAGTCTATATATTCCTCAGCAATATTTCCCCAAAGTTCAATATTCCTATTGATCTTTTCCTTTTCGAGAGCAGGGACCAAACCAAGATGCCTTTCTTCCACTGCAATCTCTTCATTTCTTGGAATTCCGCCTATGACTGGAACATTTGCCAATTTTTCAACAGATTCTTTTGCCTTTCTGAAATGTCTTGGACCTTTGACCTTATTCAAGATAACTCCTTCTATACGTACATCAGGGTCAAGAGACTTAAAGCCCAATACAACTGCTGCAGCACTTTTCACCAAGCTTCTTGAATCCATAAGAAGAACTACAGGTGCATCCAATGCCTTTGCAATTGAGGCAGTGTTACCTATATCACTAATAGGACTGATACCTTCATATAGGCCTCTTACACCTTCAATAATACCCATATTTGATTTGGATATCTTAAGTGCCCTTTCAAATGAATTGATTATTTGAAACTCATCCATGAAAAATGAATCCAAGTTCCTTGATACATTGCCTGTAGCAATTGTATGGTAAGAAGGATCAATAAAATCCGGCCCAACCTTGAATGGTTGAACATTTTCATCTTGAAGTGCTTTCATTATTCCTGTAGAAATAGTTGTTTTTCCAACAGCACTTCCAGTTCCAGCAAGTACGACTTTCATAATATTAAATTAGCATATATTTTATATAAAATTTTCTTAAATAAAATAAGAAATCTGCATAAATATAAGGGATATTGAAAGAAAGTAATAAAAACAAGGGATTTTTAAAGTTTTTGTAATAATAAAAGGATTAGAATAAATAATGAAAAAATAATTTTTATTTGCTTACATAAAGTATATAATATTAAAATAAAAAAATTATATATGAAAATATAACAGAAAAAAGAATATTAATTTTTTTATAAGCAAAAATCAAGATAAATTAAAGAGGGATACTATGTCTACATTAGAAAAAATGCAAGTTTTGGCAGATAGTGCACAATATGACCTGTGCGATTATGTCAGCCATAGCAAGAGCTCACAGGTTAATCTCCCTGGGATTTACCATGCCACTGGACATAATGGATGCAAGATACCTCTCTTTAAGACCTTGATGACAAATAAATGCAAAAACGATTGCAAATACTGCATCAATCAAAGCAAACGCAATTTCACACGTCTTGAACTAAGTCCTGAAGAATTGTCAAGAGCCTTTTTGCATTACTACAACAATGGCTATGTAAACGGCCTTTTCCTAAGTTCTGGAATAGGTGATACAATAGACAACACTATGGAAAAAACCATAGAAACAGCAAGAATCCTCAGAAAGGATTATGGATACGATGATTACATTCACCTAAAGATCATTCCTGGAGCATCAAAGGATTCCATCAAAAGGGCAATGAGCTTGGCAAATAGGGTAAGCCTGAACATAGAGGCTGCCACTAAAGATGGCCTTAATGAAATCACAAGCACTAAGGACTACAATAAGGACATTCTGAAAAGACTGGATTGGATGAATGACATTGCAAAGAAGAATCCAAGCTTTGCAAAATCCGGCCATACCACACAGTTGATTGTTGGTGCAAATGATGAAACCGACTTGGAAATTCTTAAAAGAATGGAAAGCCTATACAAGAAAGTAGACCTTAGAAGAAGCTACTTCAGTGCATTTTCACCGGTAGAGGGAACTGAATTTGAAAACAAGGAATCATGTAATACAGACAGAACCGCTAAGCTCTACCATGCAGATGCATTGCTAAGCGATTACAAGTTTGATGTGAAAGAACTTGTATTTGATGAAAACGACAAGCTTTCATTGAAGGAAGATCCAAAGATTTTAGCTGCAAGGGAAATGGACATTTTCCCTGTAGAAATTAACTATGCATCCTATAAAAAACTGATACGTGTGCCGGGAATCGGTCCTAAATCCGCAAGAAAGATTATGGCCATACGCAAAAACAAGCCATTCAAGAAACTTGAAGAGCTTCAAAGAATTGGAGTTGTTGTAAAAAGGGCTGAACCATACATAAAATTGGATGGAAACTACCAGTCAGCTTTGGATAATTATTAGACAACTAAAAATAATAAATAATTAAAATTATAAATTAAGATTATACTTATTTACTTATTAAATCAAAAGGATAGGGAAAAATGAACGCAATAAACATTGAAGATGTAAAGGAAGAATTAAAAATCCCTGATAAGATCAGAATTTTTGATACAACCTTAAGAGATGGGGAACAGGCTCCAGGCATCGCATTAACAGTGGATGAGAAGATAAAGATAGCTCAAAAGCTGGATGAACTTGGAGTGGACACCATTGAAATGGGTTTTCCAACTGTATCAGAAGGTGAAAGAAAAGCTGCAAAAAGAATGGTTGAATTAGGATTCAAATCCAATTTGTGCGGTCTTGCAAGAGTATTGAAAAAGGATATCGATGCAGTAATCGACTCTGACTTATCATATGCTCATTTGTTTATTGGAACTTCCCCGCTTCATAGAGACTATAAGCTGAAAAAATCCAAGGAAGAGATATTGAATCAGGCCATTGAAGCGGTTGAATATGCTAAAGACCACGGCCTTACTGTGGAATTTTCCGCTGAAGACGCTACAAGAACAGAACTTAATTATCTAATAGAATTCTACAAAGGTGTTGAAGGTGCATGAGCAGACATAATAAACGTTCCAGACACTGTTGGAATCTTAGTCCCATCCACTACAAGAGATTTAATAAGAATATTAAGAAAGAAAATTAACGTTCCTATTAGTCTTCATTTCCACAATGACTTTGGACTTGCTGTATCAAATTCAATAATCGGTATTGAGGAAGGGGCAAATCAAGCTCATTGTACAATAAACGGTATTGGAGAGAGAGCTGGAAACACCTCTTTAGAGGAACTTGTAGTGAGCTTAAAGATAGCTTACGGTGCTAATATTGGTGTGGATACAACCAAACTCTATGACACTTCAAATTTCATAGGATCAATTACCGGTATAAAGATGCCTCCTACAAAACCTATA
>JAEEWY010000041.1 GCA_016291275.1 Methanobrevibacter sp.
CCGATTACTACTTTGTCTACTCCTTTTCCATCGGTTAAGTCCATGATTTGATCTACAGTGTTACCGTTGTGGTAATCTACAATATCATGTGCACCATATTCTTTTGCTACTTTAATAGCTGCTGGACGACTTCCTACAGCAATAAGGTGGGAAGCACCCATGATTTGTGCACCAGCGAGTGACATAAGTCCTACAGGACCGATACCGAAACAAGCTACAGTGTCACCAGGTTTAATTTCAGCAAGTTCTGCAGCATAGAAACCAGTAGTCATCATGTCTGAAATCATTACAGCTTGTTCTAAGCTTACATGTTCAGGCAAGTGTGCTAAGTTTGCGTCAGCTTGGTTTACATGGAATTGTTCTGCAAATACACCGTGCTTGAAGGTTACAAAACTCATACCTGTTCCCATACCGTAACAGTGTTGGGAGAATCCTTGTTCTGCTGGTACAGTTAACCAGTCAGGAGTGATAGCAGGTACAATTACACGGTCTCCAGGTTTGAAGTCTTTTACTTTGTCCCCTACTTTAACTACTTCAGCAGTAGCTTCGTGTCCTACTACACGGTTTGGAGCATCACTCATGTATGCATGACCCCATACAATGTGTACGTCTGAAGTACATGGTGCCATAGCTAAAGGTTTACAAATTGCGTCGTAAGGTCCACATTCATCGAGTTCAATGTCAACCCAGCCGAGTACGTCTTGTTCGATTCTTGCCAATCCTCTCATTTTTATATCTCCTAAATAATTATTTAAGATTTGATCAATTCTGGAATAAGCTGGAAATAATCATCTCTAATAATTAGTTTAGTTAACTACTTATTTAAATCTTTATATATTTTCTGAATAGTTTTCAGTAAAATAATAATAAACCTGGTTAAACAACTAAATAAAATAATTAAAAATAAATATTGTTTAATTAATTATTAAAATTATCATTAATTGTCTAATCAAAATAATAAAAATATAACAATGAAATAAAATAAAAATTTAATATGGACAAACTAACAAAACAAACAAATTGATAGAAATAAACAAAATAGCAGAGAATAGAATAAAAATTTGAAAAAAATAGAATTAAAATAAAATAGCGAAATATAAAATAATTTTAAAAAAAATAGAAAGATAAGTGAATTATAAAACTTCACTTACATTAATCTTCTAGAATCAGTAATTTCTGCACTAGCTACATCAGCTAAAGCGATGACAGCTTCTTCAGTAGGTCCAGTTCCACCTTCACCGTCTTCTACGATGAATACAACATTTAAAGCTACTAAACCGAATGCAATAGGTTCTTCAGTAATTTCGTGTAATTCTGCATCTGCAGGCATTGCATCAGTGATTGCTGCTTTTAATGCTTCTAAATCTACTTCTGGGCTTTCAGGCATTACTTTTAAAGTGTTAACAACTTCTCCCATAATCATTCCTCCAATAATTCTGGATAATTAATTAATACAAATTAATTTAAATTAATCTTAAATACAATTTGATCTTTTATACCAAATTAAACTTATGGTCCTTCAAATCCACATTCGCATTTGTAAGAGTGACCGAAAGTACGGCAACTTTCACATCTTGCGATAGGTTTACCACATTCTGGACAGTTGAATTGAACATAAGGTTCAATTAATGGTATTTCTTGTTTACAAGATTGACAGTTTACTTTTTCCATATTATCACCGAATATATTATAAATATTTTAATTTATTAATTTATAAACTTAATGATTAATCGAAAATCTAAGCAAGGCTAATCTAAGCAAAGCGCTTCAAGCCATTGAACTTAAATTCATCTTAAGTTCACCTATGAATTAATAAAAAAGATGCTTATTCATTATGTATAAATGTATATTCAAAAGAATCCTCATTATTCTCCTTATTCATAATAGACAGGACTCTTTCAGGATACTCTCCATTTACAACATAACAATCCAATCCATACTCAATCAATAAAGTAGGCAACATCAAGTCAATTGATGATTCGTCAAAAGTCAGTAGTTTATTTACATCAATTTCATTGATCAGTTCCGCTCCACTTAAGGATGGATCTTTTGTATATATACCATTTACATTTGTTGCTATTAAAAGCTTTGCATCCAAAAGGCTTGCAATGTATGCTGCAATTGAATCACTTGTCACATCCCATGAATGTGCAAATGGCTCGTTTTCCTTTAGGATATCGGAACAAATCATAATTGGTATCTTATTCAAGTCAGAAATACTTATCGCTTCTTCTATGGTATAGCTGATTTCTGTAAATGCTAATTTATCATTCAGCAATTTAGCTAAGATGTCCATCGCATCAATAGCTGTTTCATGGGTTACATCCTCTGAGAATTCAATCTCATTATCGTATTTTCTAATCAGATTGGCAAACTCTCCACCGCCAATAACAAACAGGCAGTTTTCGCCTTCCAATGCATTAGCAAGTTCAATAGCTTTCCTTGGGAATAAACTTCCACCAATCTTAATAACCCATTCAATAATACTATCACAACTGAATGATTAATATTTGAAAAATTTAATTCTTATAAAATTATGATATTTTTAAAAATAATATTGAAAAAATGAAATTTTCAAAAAACGGATATTTTTAAAAATAAAATACTTATAAAAATAGCATTTATTAATTATTTATTTTTTACATTATATATAATTATGTTTTTTAATTATCTTTTTTCAGATTAAAAATTTCAATTTTAAAAAAATAAATTATATATAGTCATCGATATAAAAATAGACATATAAATTTTGGAGAATGATTGATGAATCAAAATAGAATAGAATGGATTGATCTTGTAAGGGCAATAGCTATTTTAACTGTTTTGTACATCCATGCAACTGATGGAATCTATATCATATCATCTGATGCAATCATGAACTATACATTGTTTTCAAGGATATTTCAATTTGCATCTCTCTTTATTGGACGTATAGGAGTTCCATTCTTCCTGATGATTACAGGATACTTATTGCTTGACAGAGCTTATGATGATGAGAAAGTTCGTAAATTCTGGACAAAGAATTGTAAAGGATTGATTATAGTAACAGTTATTTGGTCTGCAATTTATGCTGTAAGCATATTGTATGTATCCCTTTTCAGTACAAATGTCAATACAATAGAAGCGGGAAACCTATTCTTTAGCCATATGTGGTATATGCCAATGATTATTGGAATGTATCTTTCATTGCCATTTGTGGCAAGCGCTTTAAGCCATTATAAACCAAAAACAATTGAGCAAGCTACAATAGTGTTCTCACTTTTAGCATTCCTCTTGCCATTCATCTCATTATTGTTTGATATGGAAGGAATCCAGAATATAAACATACAATTCTGTCTTGGTTTCAGTGGTGGAATCTATGGTATTTACATTATCTTAGGATGGCTAGTTAAAAAAGGACAATTCAAAAAGTATTCAAGCAATAAATTCAGATTGCTTGCAATAGTTTCATTTTTAATCTGTGTCCTGTTCCAATACTATGCATATATCAGAGGATATCCTTTCCTATTATGGTATGAATTCCCATTTATCCTAACTGGATCTCTTGCATTGTTTGAATTATGTTCCAGAAGGAAAAAGGTAAGAGGATTTAAAGGAATTCAATTCCTATCCAAATACTCCTTTGCAGTGTTCTTAATACACAACCTATTTAGAATCCCACTGCTTCCACTGGTTATTTTCTTACCATTTACAGAACCGGTAAAAGCTATAATCCTTTGGATTTTATTAATAATATTCAGCTATGCGGCAGCTGCATTTATTTACAGAATCCCACAATACGGTAAATTTATTTTATATATGAGATAATAGAGATAATACTTATTATCTCATTAATTTTTATTTTTAAAAATTTTAAAAAAAAAGTTATTTTATAATACTTATTTTTATAAATACTATTTTTACAAATAATGATCCTAAAAAGACTATTTTTTGAAAAACTAATTTTAAAAAAAATTATTCAAACTCTTTTTCAAGTTCTTTAAAAGCATTCCAAGCTTCTGGAGATGGGAACAATGGATAAATATGGAACATGCCCTCGCCTACAAGCAAGCGAGCATCCACACCTTCGCTTATCAATTTTTCATAATACTTTAAAATATCTTTGTAGAATATTTCATTTTCCCCTGCAAAAATGAGTGTTCTTGGCAAATCTGAATTGTCTCCAAAGAGAGGGCTTACTCTATAGTCATTAGTATCCAATTCCCCTGCCCATGATTTTCCTATTTCCCTAAGTCCTATTTCACCAAGAATTGGATCTGAATCATTATCATAAGGAGGATTGCTAAGTGCAATGTCAACCCATGGAGAATATACAACTATATTATTTGGTTGAGGAAGGTCTATTGCCTTTAAATGCTGGCAGAATGACAATACAAAGCCTCCACCTGCAGAATCTCCCATTAAAGAAATTGTTTGATCTTTTCCCATTTTTGAAATCAGGGATCCATATAAATCATCCATCAAGTCAAAGGTTTCATCACATGAATGCTTTGGAGCCAAAGGATAAACTGGAGCGATTACATAAGCATCCAATTTTTTAGAAATGGCTAGACAGAATAAGTGATGCTGATAGTTGATCTCATTTATAAAAGCTCCTCCATGGATAAAAACAATCACTTTTTTAGCATTTTTATCTCCAAAAGTGAAAAGAGGAGTTCCTTTAAAATCTATGCTTTTAAAGATGCTTTTTGGAGACTTTTCATCAGCATTTAACCTCTCTTTTAATAAATCATTTATTTTCTCTTGTGAGTCCATGAAATCTGATTTTGACATCATTAAGATTTTCTCTTCAATTTTTGCAATAAATGATTTTGACATGATTCATCTCCTTAATAAAAAGAATAAAAAAGAAATTAATAATATTTATGTCAATAAGATATATAAGTCAATATAGTAAATATTAAAAAAGCATAAATATGATTGGGAGTAAATCAATTATTGAAGATAAAATGCCATTAAAAAGATTGAAATACACATTTGATTATTGCAGCGCAAATCCCATAGGTTTTTTAATTATCTTATTCTTAATCTGGTCTATAAATTTTATGAACAGCTATGCCGATGCACATACAATCAAATATAAGCTCATTTTTTATCCAATGGCATTTTTAGTGACTCTTTTTATGTATGGGTATGGGTTGGCAATTACAAAAGACACCATAAGAAATGGAGAGAAATTGCCTATAATAAAACTTAAGCAATGCACTGTTTTTGGTATAAAAGCGTCCATTATGATAACTCTCTATTCATTTATAGAAGGATTTCTATTATATGACCTTTCAACCAGATTCTATTTGCCTGAATTTCACTTAAAATTTGCAGCATCCCATTTGATTGAAACATTGAAATTATATTATTGGCATAATCCTGTAAGCACAATTGAATTTATCATTGTAAGCATTATGATAACATATATAGTTGCATTCTTTTTGGAAATTTCACTTGCAAGACTTGCAGATGGTGGAAGATTGCTTGGTGCATTCAACATACTTTCCATTAAACGCTGCATCGATACAATAGGATGGAGACATTATACTGCAGATTACACTAAGATTATGCTTTCAATAACAATTTTGGCTTACCTCCAATATGGAATTGACATGTTTGGATTCTTCAATTGGGTATTTGATTTAATCATTGGTCTTATGATATTCGCCATCGAATTCGTTGGAATCGGTATGATTTATCAAGAGTATAAGATTAAAAAAGTTAAAAGGTTTATAGAAATTGATTAAAATAAGTAAAATTATTTGTAAAATTATTTGTAAATAATTTATAAAATAATTTAAAAAAAGTTTGAAAAATAAATAAGGTAAAAGCTAAAAGATAAGATCATAATAACTTCAAATCACCAGTGATCTTATCCAAAACATCATCTTCATCAGGACCTAATCCTAAAACAGTCACTGTAGATTTAGGCAATTGGGTTCTTCCTGCATCAGTCACCAAATAATATGCCACACCATGGGCTCTAGCAAGCTCCCTTAAATTATAAAGATCCTGCAATGAAGGTGCTTTTAAAACCACTTTTGCATAGGCCTCATTTTCCCATTTTCTGATTTTTGCCTTGTCAGCCTGTTTATATGCACCTATAGCAGCATGGCAACATTGTGCAGCTATTTTTCCTTTTCCCATCTTGATGTCAGTTCTTACAATCATTACCTGTTTCATTTAAATCCCAGTAAAATTAATTAAGAAAATCATTTTCCTATTTTTTATATATTATTTTTATATTAAACTCAAAATTATTTAAATTTAACCAAAAAACGACTAATAAATATTTAACAAATGGGAAACAAATGGAATTTAACAGTATTACACAAAATTATTATAAACTATTAAAAACAAATTATATTTATTATAAATTAATTAATCAAACTTATTATATTATTATTTTAGAGGAAACGGAGATAAAATGAGTAGAATTTCTATTTTAGACAAGGACAAGTGCCAACCTAAAAAATGTAACTATGTATGTATGCACTATTGTCCTGGTGTACGTATGGAAGAAGATACAATTGTAATTGATGAGAAGAGCAAAAAGCCTCTTATTTCAGAAGAATTATGTTCCGGATGCGGTATCTGTACCAACAGATGTCCATTTGGTGCAGTCAGTGTTATCAATTTACCTGAAGCTCTTGATGAGCCTATTCACCGTTACGGCCAAAATGCATTTGAACTCTTTGGTTTGCCAACCCTTAAGGATGGAACCGTTCTTGGTTTGCTTGGTCAAAACGGTATCGGTAAGTCAACCATCATGAGAATATTGTCTGGAGAGCTTATCCCTAACCTTGGAAACTATGAAGAGGAAGCAAGTTGGGACAAGGTTATCGAATACTATAAAGGATCAGCATTGCAAAACTACTTCAAATTGCTTCAAGCTGGCGAAATCAAGACAATTCATAAGCCACAAATGGTGGACCAGCTTTCCAAAGTTGTTAAAGGAAATGTAAAGACATTGCTTTCAAATGTTGATGAAAGAAACAAGCTTGACGAAATAGTTGATGACCTTGACTTAAGAAACGTATTGGAACGTGACATGCAAAACTTAAGTGGTGGGGAACTTCAAAGAGTGGCAATAGCTGCTACAGTTCTTCGTGAAGGCGATTTCTACTACTTCGACGAACCTACCTCTTGGTTGGATGTGCGTCAAAGATTGAATGCTGTAAAAGTAATCCGTTCCCTTGCTGAAGCAGGCAAATCCGTACTTGTAATTGAGCACGACTTAGCTACATTGGATGCTATGAGTGACAATGTGCATCTCCTTTACGGTGAACCTGGAGGATATGGTGTAGTAAGTGGAAATAAAGGTGTGAGAGTAGGAATCAATGCATACATCAATGGATTCTTGCAAGAGGAAAACGTAAGGATTAGAAAGCAACCTATCGAATTCAGCATCCGTCCGCCAACACCTGAAGATGACGGTGAAGTATTGAGTGAATACAGCGACCTTAAGAAGGAATACGATGGATTCACACTTGAGGCAGAAGCAGGTAAAATTTACCATGACGAGATTGTAACTGCATTCGGTTCAAACGGTATCGGTAAGACCACATTCGCTAAGATATTGGCTGGAGTTGAAAAGGCAACTGAAGGCGACATCTTGGAAAAAGTGGATATTGCATACAAGCCACAATACATTGAATCTGACTTTGATGGAACCGCTCAGGAATTCCTTTATGCAAATGCTCCAACATACGGATCAAACATCTTCAATAGTGAAATCGGAAGACCTCTTGCTCTCGATAACTTGCTTGATAAAAAGGTAAAGAAACTAAGTGGTGGGGAGCTTCAAAGGCTTGCGCTTGCTGTAACATTATCACAAGATGCAGACATTTATCTTTTCGACGAACCTACTGCATTCCTGGATGTAGAGCAAAGGTTGATAGCTGCTAGAGTAATTAGAAAGATTATTGAAAGCAGAAATGCGGCATCCTTGATTGTAGACCACGATATCGTATTTATCGATTACATTTCAGATAGGGCTATGGTATTCAGTGGAGAACCTGGACTCAATGGTATTGCTTCCAAACCAGCAGACCTTAGAACAAGCATGAACCAGTTCTTGGGAGACTTGGACATTACCTTTAGAAGAGATAAGGAAACCAAACGTCCTAGAGTGAATAAATATGACTCTTACCTTGACAGAGAACAGAAAGAGCAAGGCGAGTATTACTACTTGAAAGACTAAAAAATATAGTGCGATAAAAATTATTAAAATGAAATATCATTAACTTGGCAAGTGGTGATTTTTATGAATAGCATTGTTTCCATAAAAAATATATCAAAAAAATTTGATAAGAATTATGTTTTAGATGGAGTTACAATCAATATCCCTAAAGGCTCAATTTGCGGTCTTGTTGGACCAAATGGGGCAGGGAAAACAACACTTCTAAGAATTATCACATCACTGCAAAATGCAGATTCCGGCCAAGTTAATGTCAATGCTAATGTCTTTAGCGGGCTGATTGAAGAGCCTGCCTTATTTTATGAAATGAATGCAAGCCAAAACATTACTCAACAACTGATTTTATATGGGCTTGAAAATGAATTCAATCCAAATGATTTCCTTGAATATGTTGGACTTGAAGATACAAACAATAAAAAAGTGAAGCATTTTTCATTGGGAATGAAACAAAAGCTCGCAATTGCAATGATGCTTGTTGGAAATCCTGAATTAATCATTTTAGATGAACCCATGAATGGATTGGATCCACAAGGGATCATTAGTCTAAGAAATCTAATTTTAAAATTAAATAAAGAAGGAGTGACTTTTTTAATTTCAAGCCATCTTCTTTATGAACTTGAAAAAATAGCTACTGATTTTATTTTTATTAACCATGGAAAAATCATATCTGAAATGACAAGTGAGGAATTCTCAAATGCCAATAAAGGACATATTCAATTGGAAGTCAATGATAGAGATTCATTTGAAAAGGCTATGAATGATTTAGAAATCCCATATGTGGAAGCAGACAATTTAAAAATGAACATCTTCTCCAATTATACAATTACTGATTTGATAATCAAACTCAATGACTATGGTTGCATTGTAACAAAATGCTTTAATGTTGAAACTAGTTTAGAAGAATTTTTTATAAGGTTGATGGATGAAAATGACAAATAGAATTCTTAAAGCTGAATTGTACAAGATTTTTCATGAAAAATGGCTATATTTAGCTTGCTTTTTCATGATAGTATTCTCTATTGGATTTATTCTCATGCAAAAGACAGCAATGTCATATACTGTTGGAATAAACAGGGTTGTCTTTTTACCAATGGTAATGTATGGAATTGTAATTTCAGTATTAATCAGCGTTTTTGTATCTGAAGAATTCGATGACGGATTCATTAAAAACAAGATTATTGCCAATAATAATCGTAGAGAAATATATCTTACAGGTTTGCTGTCAAACTTGATTGCATCATTAATAGTCTATATTATTACTGCTTTATTCACTTTGATTGTTTCATATTTCCTATTTTCAATAAATATCTCCATTTGGGATTATGTTTCATATTTCATATTTGGAATTTTTATAATGCTTGTCTTCGTAGGAATATTCTATTTAATTTCAATAGCTGTTGGTAAGAAATCAAAGGCAATCATCATAAATATGGGATTGGCATTCATAATGTTGATTGCGGCTTTGATCGTGAATGGAATGTTAATGGCTGATAATAATCTATTTATAGAATTCCTATATAATTTAAATCCATATGGGCAAACAGCACAATTAACTTCAATGAAAAGTTTAGATATGAGAGAATCTATAAAAATTGATGCATTTCTCTTTATCATATTTACTATATGTGGAATTAAATACTTCAATAAAAAAGATATTAATTAATATTTTTTTAACTTTTTTTTAACTTTTTTTTAAGTTTTATAACATACAAATTAATTTACATGAAATTACATGAAAATTATAAAAAAATAGTTTAAAATTGATTAAATTAAAAAATAAGAGAAAATAAGCATTTTAAAAAAATTATAAAAATTAATAAAAAAAGAAAAAATAAACTAAATAATAAAATTATTTAGTTCTTAAAGCTTCAACAGCAAGTACAAATTCACGAGCAAATACCTTGACCTTTTCTGGGTCGATGGAATAACTTACTCTCAAGTAGTTATGGCCAAAGGTGTTACT
>JAEEWY010000042.1 GCA_016291275.1 Methanobrevibacter sp.
ATAAAGGGTTCTGCATCAATTATATACATAAAATAATTTTCCCTTGCATAAGCACTGATTTCATCATCCAATTCTTTCCAATAAGATATGTCCTTATAAGTATAAATCTCTTTATAGAGAGGTACCAATTCAGGATATTTTAAATCAATATAGTCAAAAATAGTCTTTTTATATCCTCCCCTTAAATTAAGATTTTCAAGCCAAATATAATCACAAAAATCACTGATTTCTTCAATAATTTCAATAGGGTCTGTTATTTCTGGAAAAATAGGAGATATGAAACAAGTTGTTCTTATTCCCTCCTTGTGAAACCTCTTCATTGCTTTAATCCTATCCTTAATAGATGGTGCATCATCCATGTCCTCTTTAAAATTTTCATCGAGGGTATTGATGGACCAGGAAACCAAAGGATCATTGAATGTTTTTATCAAATCCAAATCCCTACACACCAAGTCTGATTTTGTGGTGATGATAAGATTTATGTCTGTTCCTTTTAGTTCCTCTAACAATTGGCGAGTTCTGCAGAATTCCTCTTCACATTGATTGTATCCATCAGTTACTGAACCAACAATAACAGTTTCTCCAGAATACTTTTGAGGATTTTTTATAGGTTTCCAATACTTTACATCAATGAAAGTTCCCCATTTCTCCTTATGTCCAGTGAACCTTTTCATAAAATCAGCATAGCAATACTTGCAGGCATGTGGACAGCCAATATATGGATTTGCAGTATACCCTGCAATGGGAAGATTTGATTTGGATAATATTGATTTAACTTCCTTTTCCCGAACAATCATTTTTACACCATAATAAAAAAATCATTGAGACATTGCCTCAATTAATGCCTCATATCTTGATTTCGCTTTCAATATCGGGTCTTTTGAAATATTATTATGGCTTAAAATCTTAATTACTATAAAATCATTAGATTCAATGTTTTCTCTTTTTAGAACTTCTTCCTCTAAATAATCAGGATAAACCAAATAATCAAAATCCATCCCTAAGCCATTTACCTTATCCTCATCATTTCCATTTTTATCATATGTGAAATCAATCACATCTGCTCCAATATCTAAAACTATGTCCTTTAGGAATTTCGAATAGACTTTCACTTTTTTATCTTTGTTGGATTTTCTTATTTCATTAAACTCATTTTCATCCAAAAGGGCATAGAGAGCATCATCTTTATAATCTTTGAAAATAGCTTCTATCTCTTCATCACCAATAGCTTTTTCAATCAAGTTCTTTTCAAAAAGAGCCTTAGACACTGTTTTAATGCTTTCCTTAATCTGGCTAAATGTATTGATTTTTATAGCTAATGAATCCATTTTCACCTTGCTTTCAGAAAGCAAAATTGCAAAATCCCCTTCTTCCTCATCAGGAAATTTATTCACTTTGAATTCCTTAAGTCCAGCCCATTCCACTATTTGCTTACACATTGGAGTTGTAACAACAATCATAATATTCCCCAAAATATCCTCAAAAATAATATCCTCAAAATTATGCTTAAAAAAATATTACTTATTAAGTATTATATATTACTAAATATAAAAGTTATACATAGAATAAAATCATATTTACTAAATTTTAGAAAGATTAGAGGCTAAAAAGTGAAAGTGAGTTTAAGTTTTGAAAAAGGTTACTCAAAAGACCTTTCCATAATGGTTGATGCATTAAGGGCAAGCACTACAATTACAGTTGCTCTCGATAAATTCAAGGAAATTTATCCAGTATATACACCAGAAGAAGCAATAAAAATAGCTGAAAGAAAAGATGCTGTCTTGGCAGGTGAGAGAACCGGCAGAACAATTGAAGGGTTTGAACTTGGAAACTCACCTGGTGAAATGAAAGAATATTGCGGTGAAAAGGATTCCTTGGTTCTTACAACAACCAATGGAGTGAGAACTTTAGAAAATATGGATTCTGAAATCATTTTAATCGGATCATTCATTAATGCAAAAGCTTGTGCGAAGGCGGCATGCAAGCTTGCAACTGAACATATTGAAGTCGTTATGGGAGGATTCGAAAGAACCTTTGCAATAGAGGACTTTTTGGCTGCTGGAGAAATATTATTCTGGATTCAAAAGGAATTGGATGAACAGGATAAGCTGAATATCGACGACATAGATTATTTCAAAGAGGAAACCGGAATTACAGAATATGCGCTTTCAGCAATTATGGCAAGCAGAGATAAGGAAAAAGTTGAAAAGGTTTCCATCAAGTCAAAATCAGGACGCCGTCTTGCATATTTGGGATATGAGGATGATGTCAATCTATGCGTTAAAGAGAATATCAGCGAAAATGTTGGAATCTACAAGGATGGAAAAATCACATTATATACTGAATAGATTGAAAGAGTAGATTGCATTTGGACTGTCAAAAAGTTTATAAGTGTAATTGATATAATTAATATAAGAATTAAATATAAAGGTTAAATGAAAATTTAAATTAAATTTTAAATAAAATTTTATAAATTTACAATGAAAAGAAACATTAAGAAGGATATCTGATGATTAGAGAATGTTTAAAAATTATAGGAACTGCACATGTGTCTCAAAATAGTGCCGATGAGGTAAGGGCAGCTATTTTGGAAGACCAACCTGATGTAGTGGCTATTGAATTGGATAGAGGACGATACCAAAGATTAATGAATGAGAGAAACGGTATCGTCGAAGATGACTCAATTCATATTACTAAAATCATTAAGGAAAACAAGGTAGGGGTTTTCCTAGTTACAACAATTCTTTCCTATATGCAAAATAAAATCGGTGAAGATGTAGACATCAAGCCAGGATCTGAAATGGTTGCTGCAATTGAAGCATCAGAAAAGATTGGCTGCAGAATTGCATTGATTGACAGAGACATTAATGTCACATTGCAAAGGGTATTGAACAATATGACCACTTGGGAAAAGCTTAAGTTCATATATGGAATTGTGGGTTCAGTGTTCTCATCAGATGAAGAGGAATTGAACATTGAAGAGCTTAAAGAGCAATCCAACATAGATCAAGCTATGGAATACTTCAAGGAAATCTCACCTGGAGCATACACTGCACTTGTTAAGGAAAGGGACGCATACCTTGCAAAAGGAATATTGGGGATTCCAGAAGATAGAGTGATAGCTGTCGTAGGTGCAGGACATAAGGAAGGAATAATCGATTATCTTGATAACCCTGAAACACTCCCAAGCTACAGAGAGCTAAATGATATGAATAAGAAAGGTGGAATCCCTTGGCTAAAAATCATTTTGGCTTTAATACCTATTTCATTTGTTGTGATATTTTTTCTTGCTTGGATGAATGGAATCCATATAGAGGGGGACATTGTACAATTTGTTGTAATCAGTATGATAATGGGTTTTATAGGTTCAATTGTATCTGGATCTAAAATCCAATCTGCAATCATTGGAGGATTAGTTGCTCCACTTACCATAATTCACCCATTGCTTGCTGCAGGATGGTTTTCAGGACTTGCAGAAGCTAAATTCAGAAGGGTGAGAAAACAAGACATTAACAATTTAGGAAAAATTGAAAGCTTTAGAGACTTATGGAATAACAACATCGTTAGAATCTTGCTTGTAGTTGTTGGAACAAACCTTGGAGTGAGCATTGCAACTCTAATAATCTTGCCTTCACAAGTGTTTATTCCACTTTTCATGAAGATTTTTGGAGGTTAATATTATGTACTTGATATTCAGATGCGACTGTGGAAGAGTGTTATATGCTAAAAAAGGAGTTGCTACAAGAAAATGCACTTGTGGAAAAACCATTAAGGTGAAAAGTCGCAGAATCCTTCAAAGAGTTGAAACTGCAGAAGATGCGACATATGCTGTTCAAAAGATGCAAGAGGAAATCTATGGCGGATCAATGTTCAGCACTGCAGAGGAATTTAAACAGAATAAGTTCCTCAATCAAATTGATAGGAAAATGAAAGAATTATAATAAAATTTTATCACATAATAATTTTAAATATCATTCAAATATTACCAAAATTATGTAAAATATGACAAAATTATTAAAAAATTATAAAAATAATGCAATTCTAATGGTAAAAAAACATTAAATTTATAAATAGAATTAATAAATATCATTATTGCTTATAAAAAAATCTTTATATAAATAAGAATATAATACTATATAAAGAGAAATATTATTTTTAATTAAAAAATTTAAAATCATAAATTGTTTAAGGACTTAATGGAAATGGACTCGATAATTATAGGAATTGAAATTTTAGTAATAATAATTTTAATTGTGCTTAATGGACTTTTCTCCCTTGCAGAAATTGCTGTTGTATCCACTAGAAGAATTAGGATGCAAAAAATCGCAGATGAAGGGAATAAAAGAGCATTACTTGTTTTAGACTTTATGGATAATGTCAGTGACTTCTTATCCACTGTACAAATTGGTATAACATTTACTGCAATTATCACAGGGGCAATTGGTGGAACTACTTTTTCTGAACCTATGGGTAATTTTTTAAGCCCATACATTCCTTACAGTTACCAATTAAGCTTCATATTTGTTATTCTTGTAACCACTTACTTCACAATCTTGATTGGTGAAATTGTACCTAAAAGAATGGCATTGAATGACCCTGAAGGATATTCATTGCAAACTGCAAAATTCATGCAAGTAAGTTCATGGATCTGCAAGCCAGTTGTCAGATTGCTTGACAGTTCAACCAACCTTGCTTTAAGAATTGTTGGTTCCAAACCAAAAGAGGATGTTGTAACAGAAGAGGAAGTCAAATTACTTATTGAAGAAGGTATTGAAGACGGAACCATTGCTGAAGAGGAAGAAGACATCATCAAAAGGGTGTTCCGTTTAGATGACCAAAAAGTGGATATGATAATGACTCCAAGAAGTGAAATCATCTGGATAGACTTGGAAGATGACATGGAAGAAAACAAGGAAAGAATCATTAACAGTAAAAGATCCATCTTCCCTGTAGCTGAAGGTGAATTGGATGATTTCATTGGCGTAGTTCAAGCTAAAGACCTATTAAGTGAAATCTTCTCAGGTAAAGAAATAAATATTAAAGAAACCATAAAATCTCCATTGGTTGTTCCTGAAAACATGCTTGCAATGGACTTGCTTCAAGAGTTTAAGGAAAACAGGGAATATGTCCATATGGTACTTGTTGTAGATGAATTCGGAAGTGTTGTAGGATTAATTACATTGAACGACCTTCTTGAAGGAATCGTAGGAGACATTCCTGGTATCGATGAGGAAGATGATCCTAAAGCAATTGAAAGAAAAGACAATTCATGGTTAATTGATGGTAGATTCTCTATTGAAGACTTTAAAGACTTATTTGAAATTGAAAAGGAAATGCCTAACGAAGTGGAAGACGGATACACAACTATTGCAGGATTCATCCTTTCACATGCAGGAAAAATCCCAGATACTGGTGAAATATTCCATGAAGGCAAATTTACCTTTGAGATAGTGGATATGGATGCAAACCATATTGATAAGATCTTAGTAACAGTCAACGAAGAGGATGCAAATAGATTAGACCTTGAAAGCAAAGAGGATTAGGAGAATAACTGATGGAATTATTAATTCAAATTATCTTACTTATTATAGGATTTGTACTTTTAATAAAAGGTGCAGATGTATTCGTAGATGGTGCAAGTAACGTTGCATATAACTTAAAGATACCTACCATCATTGTAGGTTTGACAATTGTTGCATTTGGTACAAGTGCTCCTGAAGCAGCAGTTTCCATTACTTCAGCATTTGCTGGAACCAATGCAATATCCTTAGGTAACGTTGTAGGTAGTAACATATTCAATATTTTAGCGGTTATCGGTGTTTCCGCATTGCTTGGAACATTAACTGTGGATAAAATTCTAATAAAAAGGGATTTCCCATTTTTAGTCATCTCCACAATAGGTTTGCTTTTAATAGCCATCATATTTGGAGAGATAAGCAGACTCTGTGGTATAATCTTCTTAATTATCATTGTCGCTTATGTTTACCGTCTCGTACAAGAAGCAAGACAAGATAAGGAAGCTATGTCAGAAGAAATTGAAGTGAGACTTTCAATACCAAAAGCATTAATTTACATTATTATAGGTATTGCAGGTATCATTATCGGTTCTGATTTGGTTGTAGATGGTGCAAGTTTCATTGCTGGAGCATTTGGATTAAGTGATGTTCTCATTGGTCTTACCATTGTTGCAATAGGAACTTCATTACCTGAACTTGTTACATCTGTAACTGCTCTTAAAAAAGGGGACAATGGTATTGTAATCGGTAACGTACTTGGATCAAGCATCTTTAATATCCTATTCATTTTAGGTATAAGCGGTGCAATCATGCCACTACCAATTGCACCTGAAATGGTATCAGATATAGCTTTAATGACTGTAATTACAATAATCGGTGCAATATTCGCTTATAGTAAAAATGAAGTGGATAAAAAAGAAGGGGCAGTGTTGGTTGCCTTATTCATACTCTATATGGCGTTTGTTATAATAAGAAATTAATTTTTAATTTCTTTTTTCTTTTTTTTTTTGACAAAATTTATTTTGTTCGTTTATAATAAAATAAAACTTATTTTTCTTCAAGATTTTCACTAACAATATCCTTGATTTCACAAGCTTTACAAATCTTAGCTGATGTTGGCTCACCACATCTTTCACATTCATTTAAAACTGTTCTGATGTTATCAACATCCAATATTTGCTTGAATGATTCCAAAACATTCTCCTTAGTTCCAGGATGTTTAGATTCTGTATTGTTTAAAAACTCTTTTATCTTAGCCCTTAAGGAAAGATTAGAATAAGGACATTCATCCAAATGAATTTCAATTCCATTAAGAATAGCCCACATGCCAACCTCTTTTTCTGGAGTGTTCCATAATGGCTTAATTCTTGGAACCAACTTTTCATGGATTTGATCTAATTCTGGGCCAAACTTAGAGAATTTTACAGTATCCCCTCTTGAAAAGCTCATTAAAAATGATTGGATTTCATCATCGAGATTATGTCCAGTTGCTATTTTATCTGCTCCAATTTCATAAGCTGTTTTATTTAGAATATTACGTCTAAAGACCCCACATGGAATGCAAGCACTTTTAAAATAAGAATAAATGTCATCCAATGCGAATCCTTCCTCATCCTTAAAGGATTTTTGAATAAGTGGGATATCCAACAGTTTTGCATTGTTTACTGCTGCATCAATTCCATGTTGACGATACCCTTTTATCCCTTCATCAACTGAAATTGCTACAAGCTCAAAATCAAAGCCACAAATATCATGATAATTTTTAAGTGCGTGAAGAGTCAAGACACTGTCTTTTCCTCCAGACAATGCAATAGCTATTTTTTCACCTTCTTTAATCAATTCATATTCATTGATCAAATCATTGATTCTAGTGAAAATCTTTTCATTAAACTCTTCTTTTTTTATGCTCATGATATCACTTAAAATTAAAACCAAACACTTTAAATTTTTCTTAAAAAAAGTTTTTCTATTAAATTTTATATCATACAAAGTATAAAAAGTAAACTATGATTACAGCAGATTTATGTATTATACCTATGGGAATTGAAGAGTCAAGTGTTGGCAAATATGTTGCTAAAGCAGCTCAAATAATTGAGAAAAGTGGTTTGAACTATCAAATAACCGCTATGGGAACTCAAATAGAATCAGATAGCCTTAAAAAATTATATGAAGTGTGTAGGGAAGTTCAGGAATCTATTTTTGAAATGGGAGTGCCAAGGGTTTATACAGTTTTAAAAATAGATGATAGAAGAGATAAGGAAAAAAGAACATTAGAAGAAAAAGTGAAATCTGTAAAAAATAGAATGTGAGAATAAAAAAAGAAAAGAAAAATTAAAGAAATCATTTAAAAGAATTCTTTAATTGTTTTGATAATATAATCCAAGTCTTCTTGAGTAAGCTTTGCATGAATAGGAAGAGATAAAACTTCTTCTACAATTTCATCAGTTACTGGAAGAGCTTGGTCGTAACCTAATTCCTTATAAAGAACTTGATCATAAAGAGGAATTGGATAGTAAATACCATTACCAATACCGTTTTCAATTAAGTAATCAGACAATTCATCTCTTTTTCCATCTTTTATCTTGATTGTGTATTGGTGGTATACATGCTTGCAACCATCTTTTAAAACTGGAGTTTCAATTGCTTCAATGTCCTTTAAACCTTCATTAAGGCATTTAGCATTTTCAATTCTTTTTGCATTGAATGAGTCTATTTTTTTAAGTTGCTCTAAACCAATAGCTGCAGCAATGTCAGTCATCCTGAAGTTATAACCTAAAACGTCATGATGATATTTGGTAGCTGAACCATGAGCTCTGAAGACCTTTGCGTTTTCTGCAAATTCCTCATTGTTAGTGGTGATCATACCACCTTCACTTGTGGTCATGTTTTTGGTTGGATAGAAACTGAAGCAAGCCATGTCTCCAAGGTTACCTACCTTTTCACCATTATATTCAGCACCATGAGCTTGAGCTGCATCTTCAATGACAATCAAGTCATGCTCTTTTGCGATTTTCATAATAGGTTCCATATCTGCAGCTTGTCCATATAATTGAACAGGCATGATAGCTTTAGTCTTGTCAGTGATTGCCTCTTCAATCTTTGCAGGGTCAATGGTAAATGTCTCAGAATCGATATCCACAAAGACAGGGCGAGCGCCAGTATATAAGATGGAGTTTCCAGTAGCTGCAAATGTGAATGGAGTTGTAATCACTTCATCTCCTTCGCCAATTCCAGCTGCTAATAGAGCTACATGCAATGCAGAAGTTCCGGAATTGGTTGCAATTCCATACTTTGCACCTACATATTTTGCAAATTCTTCTTCAAACTCAATTACTTTTGGTCCTTGTGCAATCATACCAGATTTCATTACATCAATTACTGCATTTATTTCCTCTTCTTCAATAACAGGACTAGCTATTGAAACTTTAATGTCTGCCATATTTTCACCTAAAATGAATAATTACTATTAATATCAAATATTAGTTAAAAACATTGATTATCAGTTATTTTAACATTTTTAGTAATTTTATAATTTTTTCTTTTAAATATTATATAATAACTATTTATTCCTAATCTTATATTAGTTTTACTTAAAATTCTTAAACTTATTTAAATAAAATAAAAAATAAATAATAATTAAATATCAATAAAAATGACAAGGAACAACAATATGGAAAATAATCAAAATAACAATTATCAAAATAACTACAACACCGAAATAAGGGAGTATAGTGAAGATGAGTTGAAAATCATCGAAGAGGGCAAAGTTCAAATAAAATTCCCTGATTTTGATAAGGTTTCATCTGATGCTCCTGTTTTTTACAATCCTCGAATGGAATTCAATAGGGACAATTCCATCCTTGCACTTCAAGCATACCAAAGGGAAGTTGATAGGGAAATAAACATTTGCGACTTATTTGGTGGAAGTGGAATAAGGGGAATACGCTATAAAAAGGAAATTGATGGAGTTGGAGATGTTTCAATAAATGACATAAGTCCACTTGCAAATGAATTCACCAGAATCAATGCAGAATTGAATGATGTTGAAGTTGAAATAGACCAAAAGGAAGCAAACAACGAACTTAGAAGCAATATGGGAAGATTCGATGTCATTGACATTGATCCATTTGGAACCCCTTCCCCATTTGTAGACTCTGCAGGTTATAATCTAAAAAGGGACTCACTTCTTTGCTTAACTGCAACAGACACTTCCTGCCTTTGCGGTACCTACGAAGAGCCGTGCATCAGAAAATACAATGCACAGCCATACAAAAGCGAATATTGCCATGAGAATGGAATAAGGATTCTCATTGGATTTGCTGCACTCACACTTGCAAAGTATCAGAAATACATTGAAGTGAAAATGTCACACAGCAGTGAGCATTACATGAG
>JAEEWY010000043.1 GCA_016291275.1 Methanobrevibacter sp.
TCATCAGAAGACCTTGTACGTGACATTTTAGGAATTGATGACTACTTTAGAATAGTTGGAATATTGGCTTTGGGAATTGAAGATGGGCATATGGAAGCTTATACTCTCGATGATATCGATAATGAAAAAGTCCATTATCTTCGTTAAATTGTTAAAAAAAGAGCATTAGTTAAGATTTAAAAATTTATTTAAAAAAAGCATCTTTAGAATGATTTAGGAATCTAATCCCTAAGGATTAAGATTCAATCATTCCCAATATCTAATTGCAAGAAAGTCTTGCAATCTCCCAATAGATATTGATAATCCATAAATTATCGGTTTAGTCAAAAAAGTTTAATGATAAAACTTTTTAAACTCTAATAATGAATATGAATTAAATGATATTTAAAGTTTATTAAGTGATTTATAAATTGTAGGAAGTGAACTTACAAGCTAAACGAAACTCTAAAACAACTGGGAGTGTTGTTAAAAAACAAAATCTTGCAATAATGTTTTTTCCTACAATTTAAAGGTACATTATAACATCATAATAACTTATATACTATCATTATGATGATAAAGGTCATGAACCACAAGTGGATAAGGTAAATGACCAGTACCACCCAAATCTTAGATTGGATAGACATAATGACCCTCCGATAATTTATTGAATTGCCAAGTAGAATTTTATTCAAGGAAAATGATTGAAAACAATTCATGGCAATATAACAAAAATGCATCATATCACCTCCTGGACTTAAAGAGTTTTGATTTAGATAAAAAAATATGTTATTCCTTTTATTTATAGTTTATTTTTAATATAAAGACTTTAAATTCATTATTTTGCTATAATATTGTTTTAATGTTGTTATAATATTTAACTTATTTTGTAAAAATATTGATTTGAAAATGAAAATTTCATATTAAAAATAAGGATTAAATTTTTTAAAAAAAGATAAAAAATAATAAAAAAATAAAAAAAGAAGTCAGTTAAGAGCAATTGCCCTTAACGATTTAAAAAAAGTTATTGCTCAATGATCTGTTCATCAATAGCCATACCAAAATGTCTTGCGCTATCGTCAATAAATCCTTTGACTTTCATTCCAGGCTCTAGAACTGAAACGGAAATCGGTTCATTATTCTCATCGACTAATCTTATGGTTTCTGCATTTTGAACCAATGACCTTATTTTCATATCCTCATATTCCGCTTCAATCAAAAGAAGAGGCCTTTTTTCTATCTTGGATCTGCCAACAATAGACTTTTTGGTCTTTCCATCCTTATCAACAATCAATACCTCATCACCTGTTTCAAGTTCACTTAGGTATCTTGTCTTGTTGCCTGGAACCATGACATAAGCTTGTACAGGACCTGCATTTACTCTAAATGGTCTTGATGCCACATATTCGCTTTCCAAGCTTTCGCTGTGAATGAAAAACATTGCTTTAGAATAGGAACCAATTAGCATTCCTTCTCCAGGTTTCATCATGGTTGTAGTGTCAATGCATACTCTGTCTCCAGAGCCTACTGGCTCAACATTGGTGATTGTCAAGTCCTTTAAGGAATAACTTTCTGTAGAAAGCTCATCAATCAAGTTTGCAATGTCTTTAATCTGTGCAAATTCCTGTGGCTCGAATATGACTCCATCAGTGCCCACTTCCAAGGTTTCCATAGCCACTTTCGCATCATCTGCAGTCTTTACAGCAGCTATTATGTTCACATTTTCCTTTTGAAGGTCTGCAATGATGTTTTCAAGGGGAATGATTGTCCAATCGGTTGCTACAAGGATTATATAGTCAACAACTCTGCCTAATGTCACTGCCAATTGCTCATGCAACTTGTCGGTAATGACTATATAGGCACAGACAGTTTTTCCACTGTTTTTAGCTTCATTTGCTTTAGCTAAATCTGCTGATTCATTCAAGTTGTCCTTAAGCTCAAGAGTGCCGTCTCCTTCACCGTCAATTCCAACCAAATAAATGTCAGCATCGTCATCATTGGAAATTATCTTGAAGTTTCCAACTTTTCTGATGTTTTCACTGTCTTCTGTATCAAGAACGTAATCGATTCCTGATTCAAGTGCTGTTGTGATGAATTCTTTCTTATCGTCCCAATCTGCTTTTGGGGACATAATCCAAGCGAATTTATTTGACAATTTTAATCTCCTTAAATTTTTCTAATTTTGATTGTTGATATCTTTGAACAATTTTATAAATATGATTTATTTAATCGAGGAATTTCAATGCTTCTTCAACATCCAAATCATTGTGAACTACTTCTGCAATAGCTCTTGTGATCTTTCCAGGGTTTTCAGCTTGGAAAAGGTTTCTTCCAAATGCTACACCTGCTCCTCCAACTTCAAGGGAATCCCTTACCATTTCTAAAAGTTCCCTATCGGTTTCAACTTTAGGTCCTCCTGCAATGACTACAGGAACCAATGCTCCATCCACTACTTCCTTGAATGAGTCTGGATCACCGGTATAATTGGTTTTTACAATGTCCACACCAAGTTCAGAACCTACACGTGCTGCATGCTTTACCATTTCAACATCATGCTCGTTTTCCACTTTTTGACCTCTTGGGTACATCATTGCTAAAAGTGGAATTCCCCAGTAACTGCAGGTTTCAGAGATTTCACCAAGTTCCATAAGCATTTCAGGTTCGGTTTCAGAACCGATGTTCACATGCACGGATACTGCATCTGCACCTAATTGGATAGCCTTTTCAACACTGGTTACAGTTACCTTGTTGTTTGGATCAGGGCTTAATGAGGTACTTGCAGACAAGTGTACAATAAGACCTATATCCTTACCGTATCCTCTGTGTCCGAGTCCTACAATACCTTTGTGCATCAATATTGCATTTGCTCCACCTTGGGAGATGCTTTCAACTGTTTCATCCATGTTAATTATTCCTTTGATTGGACCACTTGATACACCATGGTCCATAGGAGCAATTACGGTTCTTCCGGTTTTTCTATTGAAAATCCTTTCTAAACGAATTCTTTTTCCTATTTCAGTCATAAGATTAGTCTCCTTTTAATATAATTAAATTATATAAAATTTTAATTAAATTATATAAATATTTTATAATTTAAGTTACCATTTAAATATTTAATGGTAAGATATAAAAGTTTTATCATGTTTGAAAAAATTATAAGAAATTTAATGTATATTTTTATACATTAATGTATTTTTAAATACAATAATTATTTTGTAATTTTTTATATATAAATCTTTTTGAAATTGGATGAAAATACACGATACATTAACCTATTTTAGTTATTTTTAAATAATTGTAGTGATAAAAAAAGAATATGATGAGCGAAAAAACAAATGATGGATTTTATGATTACAATCGTTTAGGGGACCTTTTATTCATTTTCCATAAGAATCATAAAACCTATTTAAACAATGCCTTGGCACAGTACGACTTGAATTTGATTCAAGTATTGTGCATGCTTAGAGTGTACAACGAGGAAAACCTAAATCAAAAGGACTTATCAGATAGCCTTTACATTACAAAAGGAGCCATCACCAAAGCTATCAGGAAATTGGAATCCAATGGAATCATTATAAGGGAACAGTCAAAAGTAGATAAAAGGCATAACATCCTAAAGTTATCCCAAAAGGGAAAGGATCTTATCCCAATTTTAGAAGAGATCAATAATGAATGGGAAGAGAAAATGGGATTGGATAATCTCGATGACGAATTCTTCAATACATTCATTGACTTAGCATTCAAGTCTGCTGAATTAAATGATTGGGAATGAATTAACTATTTTTTAATTTTTGTAATAATTATATCCAACAAACTCTTTTTTAAAATCATTTATAAAATTTTAAATATCTTAATTTTTATAATAGTATACAAGTAAACTATATTTTATTTTTTTGATTTTTTTATTCCATATAGTTTATAACAAATTACTTGGTGATAAAAATGGATATTAAAAAAGTTGTAGTAGCTGGTGGAGGAGTACTCGGTAGTCAAATCGCTTATCAATCTGCTTTCTGCGGTTTTGATGTAACAGTTTGGCTTAGAAGCGAAGGCTCAATTGAAAGGGCTAAACCAAAATTCGAAAGATTATTGAACATTTACCTTAGCTCTCTCGAAGCAATGAAAACCGATAAATCTGCATACTGCAGAGGATTTAGCAAAACTCCTGACCTTAGCGATGAAGAAATAGATGCATTGAAAGAACAAGCCCAAAAAGCATTCGACAGCTTGACCTTAACAACAAGCTATGAAGAAGCAGCAGAAGATGCAGACCTTGTTATTGAAGCAATTGCAGAAGACCCTGAACAAAAGATCCCATTCTATGAAGAATTGGCAAAATACTTACCTGAAAAGACAATTGTTGTAACCAACTCATCTACATTGCTCCCAAGTCAGTTTGCAGAACACACTGGACGTCCTGAAAAGTACCTTGCATTCCACTTTGCAAACAATATTTGGGCTCAAAACACTGCTGAAGTAATGCCACACCCTGGAACCGACCAACAATACTTCGATGCAATCGTTCAATTTGCAGAAGACATCAACATGGTCCCAATCAAAGTATTGAAAGAACAACCAGGATATGTGCTCAACTCCTTGCTTGTACCATTCCTTTCTGCAGGACAAGCTTTATGGGCAGAGGAAGTGGCAGACCCTGAAACAATTGACTTGACCTGGAGACTTGCTACAGGTTCACCAAATGGACCTTTCCAAATCTTGGACATTGTAGGTCTCGTAACTGCATATAACATCGGTATTATGGATCCAAGGTCTCAAGACCCTAATACAACCCAAGGAAAAATAGCTAAAAAGCTTAAAGAAAAAATAGACAAGGGCGAAACCGGTATCAATGCAGGAAAAGGTTTCTACGAATACTAAATGAGAAAATTTGTATTTTAACTATTTTTAATAATTTTGAAAATAAATGAGAAATCATTTATTTTCCCATTTTTTTATCTTCTTTTCATCCCTATTTTTCTATTTTTATTAAATTTATTTTCAATTGGTTTTCATTAGGAATCTTAAGTATTTGTATGAAACGAATATCACTAAAACCAATGCTATAATCGCTTGAATGTAAAACAAATAGTTCAATATGCCTAATCCAAAGAACTTATAGGCTTCACCAGTAGCTATTGCACTTATTACAAATGGAAATGTAAATGCTGAAAAGCTTGGCATAAACTGAAGTTTTTCAATAGCTAACAATTTGATTGCTTGGAAAATTGCAAAAATATAAAAAATAAATGCTCCTATGTAGATTAAGCTCAAAAAGTTTCCATCAATATTCATTGCGTTCACGTATCCAACAATAAGGATTGATAAAAGTGCAGTGTAGATGCAAATGAATGGTTTATTTTTATCCTCTATTGAAGTAAACTTAAGGTATCTGTATGAGACTAAAATGAGTGTTGGTATCATCAAGACAAATCCTATTCCAAAGAAGATGAATCCATATTGTTGCAGATTATAGGCAGGTGCTGTAATTGCAGCCATAGTTATTCCAATGTAAACAATCCACCAGGTTGCAAATACGTTTTCAATGTCAAAATTCTTTAAAACATAATTCTTTGTAAATAAAATGAAAATTGATAAGTGTATGATTATTCCTAAAATCCATATTCCAATGGCAATGCTTTCGGACAATGGCATGAACAATGGTTTTAGGTATGTACTGAAAAGCATTAAAGCCATTGAAAATGTACCGAATGTGCTTAATGCAATCAGATTGTTCAATTCATTGTTGAATGCATCAAAGTGCAAAACTAGTTTTAATAGAATTAGGAATATCAACAATGATCCAATTATAAAAAATATGCTGCTGAAATCAGTGAATATTTTGCCTAATGATAAAATAGCCAAAATAAGTCCAGTGATTGCCAAAGGTAGATTTTTTATAATGTTCATAATAATAGTTTAAAAAAAGGGCATAATAAAATTTTGTATCAATGAAGTTAATTATTATAGAGTGTGTTAAAAATAGAAAAGATAAGTAAAAACTTATCTAAAAAATAGAACGATTTAGGAAAATTTATTCATACAAATTTACTTCTTCAGCTCCAAGCACTTTGATTCCCATTCCTTCAGCTAAATCTGCAGATTCTTTTGAGAATAACTGGAAATGAGGTGAAGCCATGTGTTTGCTTAATGCTTCCACACTTTCCCATTGTTCAACAAACATGAATGTGCCGTCTTTAACTGATTTAAGGAATTTATAATCAATGTTTCCTTCTTCTTTAAGAGTTTCTTCGACCAATGCCTCTGCAAGAGGGATAATTTTATCTTCTGCACCTTCTTTTGGTGCAAGTTCTGCCATAACTACTATAAAGCTCATGATTAATCTCCTTTAATTGATATTTAATGATTTATAAAAAAAGCATTTTAAATGTTTTGTTAATTGATTTAAGAATTTTTGTAATTTAAAAAAAGAAAAAGAGTAATTATTCTATAAAAATAGAATAATTAAAGGGTTGAGTTTTGATTCAATGAAATCTATTCATCTAATTTTGGGATTCCAGTGATTCTGAGTCCACCGTAATGGGATTTGTACTTGATGTTTAATCCGATTAACAATGGAGTGATCTTTTCAATGATTCTGGATTTTTCCAAGATTCCAGTATCGATGGTTCTTACACCAGGGATCTTGTTGATGAGTTCTGCTGCAATTTCTTTTGCTTCTTTGTCGTCACCAGCAATTAAACAATCACAGTCAATGTCTTCTGGAATGTTGGATAAGTGGGAGTTACTGATGTTACAGAATGCACAGATAACTTTTGCACCGGTTCCGTCAAGGATAGATGCGGTTCTTTCTGCTGCAGATCCTTCCATTAAGTCAATGAATCTGAATGGTTTTCCACCAATTGCAGTTTCTAAAGGTACAGTTGCATCCAATACGATTTTGTCAGTACAGAATTCCTTGATTCCTTCAACAGTTGGTTTTTGTGCTGCAAGAGGTACAGTGAGGATTAAGATGTCTCCTTCTTTTGCTGCATCTTCGTTAGCTAAACCTTTGATGTTTAAGTCATAGTCAGCATATTTTTCTTTAGCTTCTGCAACAACATCTAATGCTTTTTCCTCTTTACGGGAACCAACAATAACTTCTACACCTTCAATTGCTAATCTGAGAGCAATTCCTAAACCTTGTGGACCAGTTCCACCAATTACACTTACGATCATTTTTTATCTCCTAAAATATTGAATTTTGTATAAAGTCTTATGAAATATATTGTACAATATATCGTTGTTATTATTTATATATGAAAATGTTTATAAATGTTTTTATTTTAGTTTAATATTTTATCATTTATCCTGGTTAATGTTTAGTTAAATTTTATTTTATATGAATATTTTTTAGTATTTTTTATTTTTATTATAATTTTGTCAAATTAATAAATTAAAAAAAATCAATATTGATATTTAAATTAGGAAATTTAAGACAGTTAAATAAAAGAGCAAAATTTGAATTGAAATTTTTTGTAAAAAAATAAGAAATTTTATTGAACATCCACATATTTATTTTTAAAAAAGATATGATTTTGAATAGTATAATCCATAAAATAAGAAATTAAATTGAAAAATAGGCAATATGGAAAAATTCAATCCAATTCAAAGACTTTAATATCCTCATAGATTGGTCCTTGAGGAGTTAAAGTACTCTTTTTTAAACAGATTTTAGAAACAGTGAAATTTCCAATTTCAATATCTTCCAATTTTTCAATGGTATTTCTGATTTCCTTTTTATTCTTAGGACTTTTAACTCTGCCAATGGTCAAATGGGAAATGAAGTTCCTTTCCTTCTTGAATCCCAATTTCTTGAATTCCTTATCAAGATCCTTTTTAAGATTAATAATTGGAGAGCCTTCATCTAATCCTAACCAAAGAACCTTAATTACATTCTTATTTGGGAAACAGCCACAATTCTTAATGTTCAAATCAAAAGAAGAGTAATTTTTAATGACTTTATTGACTGCATCAGCGATATCTTCAACCATATCCAAATCAATGTTTCCAAAGAACTTCAAGGTAAAATGCATGTTCTTTGATGGAACGTATTTGATATTGGTATTTGTCTTCTTAAACTCCTTTTGAACATCTAGAATCTTAGGAACCAATTCTTGATCAAGTTCAATAGCTAAAAAGCTTCTTATGGTTTCTGATTGTTTTGCTTTCATAAAAATCTCCAAATTATCTTTTAATGTATTGTCCAGGATTTAAGAAGTCATCTAAAGAGTTTAAATAATCTCTTGCTAATTCATCACCATTCTTATTGGAAATGTCATAATCAAATGCTTTTTCCAAATCATTAAGGAATTCATCAATTTCAATAGGAACACATTCATCACTGCAAATAGCTTCTTTTATGTTCTTTCCAATCTTGAAGATATGTATATAATCATCAGTAAGTGCCTTTTCTAAAAATTCCTTAGCAGTCTTAAACTCTCTTTCCCTTGTTAAAACCATAAATTCATCCAATGGATATAAAGCATCTTGCCATTTCTTCTTAAAGTTGTCACAAGCTTTCTTAGGCCATACTTTAGGCCCTTTGTGTATGTAGTATTTTCCTTGCTTGAATACATTGAGTTCTATGGTGAAAATGACAAATCTCTCTTCATCTGTCCAGTAATCATAATTGAAGACAGAGAATTCCTCCATTTCTATCTTTTCACAAATGGAAGTGACAGTTTTAAGTAGTTGTGGATGAAGAGCATCAGCAGACATTTCAGGAATAGGGAACTTGAGAACCAATGTTTGGGTTTGCCTATCCTTGAATGACTCTAAAATGTCTTTAGCAATTTCATCGTTGGACTTACCTAATAAATGCTCCTTTTGAAGAGGTTTGAAGAATTCAATTATCCTTTCTTGCTTTTCTTCTTCATCCAAATCATTATTATCAGCAATGTCTAAAAAGTTTCTTGAAGCAACAATGAAATCAACATACCTTTCTATTCTTAAGGCTGCTCCCACATTTCTGTTCATGTCAGTTGGATCAATGAAAACAAGAGGATCTGGCTTAAAAATGCCATTTCCTGCTGTACCGTAACCTTCCAAATCAATTTCAGTGTGTTTTTTCCAGTTTTGAGCGGCCCTTAAAGTTTTTTCAAAAGTGCCATACTTTAAAATAAGCAATTCACATAAATAACCTGCAAAACCGCCAGTCTTGAATTCGGATCCATATGTGCCAACAGCATCCATGAACTTCTTTAGCAAAAGAACCTCATCTTCCTGTTCTTTGCTTAAATGCTTTTGGATATATCTTGTATGTAAAATTGTTCTATCAACAGCAGAAATAATGGATTGGCCTTCTTCAATAGCATAGCAAGGAACTATATCAACTTCAAATCCATCTATGTCACATGTTAAATAAGGATGGGAAGCATAATGCTCTGATGCCTTTCCATTCAATGCATCATTGGTCTTGTATGCAATATACAAACCCTTTTCCTTAAGCTCATCCATATCTGTATCAATAGGAAAACTAATGAAAATGTCTATATCAGATTTACCTCTTAACCAAGTGTTTTTAGCAACAGAACCTACAGCATTTGCTTTAGCATCAATATCTTCTTTTTCGCAGAGTTCATTAATGAAATCAATTACCTTTTCAGTTGTTTCATTAACTGCTTCAATCTCCTCAGGAGTTGGTCTTAATTCATTTAAAATTGATTCATAGTTCATTGTTTAGTTCCTTTAGTTAAATTGTAAAATCCGATAAAATTGTTTTATAATAATATTATTGTCTTTATTAGTTTTATAATTTTATAATTTATAGAAGATGAAAAAAAGAATTTCAAAAATAAGAAAAAATAATAGAAAAAAATAAGCTAAAAAAATTAGTAAAAAAATAAAAAGGAAGATTAAGCAGTTGCCTCTTCCTTATCTTTAGCAAATTCACCTAGGAAATTAACAGGTTCTCCTGCCTTTGCCCTA
>JAEEWY010000044.1 GCA_016291275.1 Methanobrevibacter sp.
CCATGAATACAACTGCTGTATCATCATCGTAATCCCCTTTAGAGGTAATGCTTGCAATCAAGTCTTCAAAGTCTTCTTCAGAAATTAATAAAGGCTCTGCAATTGGAATGTTTTCAAATTTGTCAATATACTTATCTACAGTATCCTTGATCTTGAAATGGTATTCAGTACCATTCATGATGTGAGTTGGTTGAATGATAACAGTCTTTACACCATCATCCAATGCTCTTTCCAATGCTTCTTCCACATTGTCAATAGCCAAGTCATCACGTTTTTTCAAAATGTTTATAACCATTTGGCTTGTGAATGCTCTTCTCATTTCATAATCAGGAAATGCTTCATCAATGTCCTTTTCGATAGCTCCAATGGTAAGAGCACGGTTATTGTTATAAGAAGTACCAAAACTTACTACTAAAATAATCTTATCAGTCATAATATCATCCTAAAAAATAAAAAATATATTGTTTTATTAATTAATTCTTACAATTAAATTTTTTAAAGAAAAATTTAACATTACTAAATTATACTTTATTTAAAGAAATATTTAAAAATATTGATTAAAAATAATTAATAAAATGAAAAAAGAATTAAAAAAGAATAAAAAATATAAAAAAGAATAAAAAATAGTATTCATGAAATTTCATGAAATGAAAAAATAATTAAAATAAAGCTATTTATTTTGATCTCTTAACATATAAAGCAATGCATTTGAAATAGCAGCTGCAACATTACTTCCACCTTTACGTCCACGAGCGACGATATAAGGAACATCACATTGCATAATCAACTCTTTTGATTGGACTACATTAACAAATCCTACTGGAACTCCTATGATGAGTTCAGGATTGAGTTTTCCTTCTTGAATCAATTCATATAATCTAATCAAAGCGGTTGGAGCATTCCCTATTGCAAAAATCAATGGTTTATCCAAACTTGCTGCCTTATCCATAGATGCTCTTGCACGTGTAGATCCATTCTTTTTTGCAATGTCTCTAACATCATCATCACTCATAAAGCAGAAGACTTCACCGCCATGCTTCTTAAGCTCTGCCTTATTGATTCCTGCCTTTGCCATATTAGTGTCAGTTACAATGCAGGCACCATTCTTAATTGCTTCCAATGCTTTATCAACTACATCTTCTGAAAAGCATAAGTTATCTACATAATCAAAATCAGCAGCTGTGTGAACTGCTCTTTTAATAATTGGCGCTAATTTAGGGTCAATTTCATGAGGAAGTTCAGATTCAATAATTTCCATACTCCTGCTTTCGATTTCAGCAGGTTCAACTTGTTCTAATTCAATTTTCATACTATCACTTCAATTTTACAATGAATAACTACTAAATTACATAATTAATTAACTACTAATAAATATAAATTTTAACCTTTCCAATTCCTTGCATTGCCCACAAAAGACTTTGCAAAATCAGGATTTGCAGGAAGATAAATATGTGGGAAACCAGCATAAAGACTGTCAGAACCGTGACAGCAAAGGTATTCCAAACCATTTGATGCCTTTTTAGCCATAAATGCTTCTCCACAGTTTTCACTATCATAATAATGGAATTCATGCACTCTAATGCTATCTCCTTCATTACACAACAAGTTATCTTGCAATGCCTTTATCTCAATATAACCGAATCTTTGCAATTTATCTGTCTTTATACAATTGCCTTTGATAAATCCAACCATAGGGATTTCTTCAATGGAATCATGCAAATACATGAAGCCTCCACATTCAGCTATTGTAGGAATTCCTCTTTCTATTATGTCTTTAATTTCATCACATAATTTTCTGTTTTTAGACAATTCTTCAGTATATAGTTCAGGATAACCTCCACATAAGTATAATCCAGAGATATCTTTAGGAAGCTCTTCATCTTCCAATGGACTGAAATAGACTACTTCACATCCTAAATCTTCCAGAATTTCTATGTTTTCCTTATACATAAAGCAAAAAGCGTTATCACGGGAAACTGCTATTCGAGTCTTTTTATCAGAATCAATTTTTGCACTGCTTTCAATCAACTCTTTATAATCTTCACTTGCTTCAAGGACTGGAGCAGATTTAGCCAATTCAAACAATCCATCCAAATCAATGTATTTTTCTGCCAATTCTCTAAGACCATTTATTTTCTCTTTAATGTCTTCAATTTCATCAGCAGTGATCAATCCCAAGTTTCTGCTCCCAATGGAATACTTCTCTTCTCTTGGTAAGAAACCATAGGCCTTAATGCCTTCTTTTTCAACAATATCCCTTAAAAGTGGATACAGCATTGGAGAAATGCCATTGAAGATTACACCCTCAACCATACTTTCTTCCTTGAATTCCTTGAAACCTTTTATGATTGCTGCTGCAGAATTGCTCATTCCTTTAGCATCAATAATAAGTACTGCAGGAGCCTTAATGGATTTAGCAACTTCCCAAGCACTTGCTCTGCCTTCAACACCGATTCCATCATAAAAGCCCATAGCACCTTCAATTATGCTTAAGTCCTTACCGCAATTTCTAATGAATTGGTCACATAACATCTGCTCAGTTGAAAAGTAAGGATCCAAATTATGAGTCTCTACATTAAAGACCTTACGATGGAACATTGGGTCAATATAATCAGGACCTGATTTGAAGGAAGCGATTTCCAAACCTCTATTTTGGAATGCTGCAAGCAAAGCCATGGTAATGGTTGTCTTTCCACAGTTACTGTTGGTTCCTGAAATCAAAATTCTATTCATGAGCACCACTTCCACTAATAATGAATATAGGATTTTGAGCCATTAGCATATGCAAATCACCGATTTGTCTACCTTTGGAAACTGCAACTTGAACAATGTCACCGCTTATTCCAACATTCTTTAAGGAGTCCAAACCAGCCATAGCATTTTCAAGAGTTACTGCAGTTATGACAAATCTCATTTTATCATTAATTCCATAAAGATAAGTGACGATTTCATCCATATTTCCAGAGCTTCCTCCAATGAAAGCAAGATCAGGAACAGGCAAATCCTTTAGGCATTCTGGAGCCAATCCACAGATAGCCTCCACATTATCCAAGTGGAATTTCTGACAGTTTTGCTCCAACAATGCAATTGCCTCCTCATTCTTATCAAAGGCATAAACCTTTCCATTGTATGCTGAAAACGCCATTTCAATTGTTACAGAACCGGTTCCGCAGCCAATATCATAAGCCACATCATCAGGATTAATTGATAGTTTAGATAAACATACAGCTCTAACTTCTGACTTTGTCATTGGGACTTTTCCTCTAATGAATTCCTCATCAGGAATTCCAGTTCTGATTCTTGAATCAAAATCAGGATTTTCTATAATCAAAACAGTCAATGAACTGAATTCCATTCCTTCCAAATCAGATATCTTGGATTCTTGAATGGACTCTTCATCTGAGCCTAAATTCTCACCAATCCAAACCTTCAAATCGCCGAATCCATACTTAACCAATTCTTTTTGCAATTCTGGAATGTTTTTACCAGTTAAGGCAAAAGTATATCTATTTCTGCGAACTGATGAAACGATATTTGTATCAAGTCCATGACAGCTTATTAAATTTGCATCTTTCCAAGGAAGACTGCATTTTGCAAAGAAGTATGATACAGAGGATATTCCAGAAACTAAATTAGGATTATAATCCTTTAAGACATCCACTAATTTCTCAGCTGCACTATAAAAGCCAACATCTCCAGAAACTAGGATAGCTATTTTTTCTGCATCTATCTTTTCTATTATCTCAAGTATATCATCAGATAAATAAGCATTATAACTAGGTTTATTCAGGTGAGAAAACTCGTTGATTAATCGTTTAGCCCCTAATAAAATATCTGCTTCAATAATCAGCTCTAAAGCTTCAGCAGTGATGGTTTTTTCACTCATACCCATTCCAATAATATTGATTTCCTTCATAAGCATTTACTCCTAATGGTGTCTTTAGCTTCTTCCACACTTATCCCTTCTTCATTAACCAATCGGGATAAGACAACAACTTCCATGCCACATTCCTTTGCAGCATCGGTCTTTTCTAAAAAACCTCCAACATTACCAGATTCCTTAGTTATAAGTATGTCTGCACCAATTTCCTTGAATTGTGCCATGTTGAATTCCTTAGAAAAAGGACCTTGCATTCCACAAAGGTTTTTCATTGGGTAACCTAAATCAAGGCATTGCTTCATTCCTTCTGGTGAAGGCAGCATTCTCAAATAAACCCTTTCCTGGAAGTTTTCCACCTCTGTTAACGCAGGAGCCTCTTTCGCCCCCATTGAAGAAAAGATCAATCCTTCAGTAGTGTTAAGATAATCAATCAATTCTTCCATACTGGACACTTTTACAGCATCTTCAATATCAATTGATTCTCTTAAGACCCTAATGTATTCAATGCCCTGTTCCTCACAAATCTCCTTAATGTGTTTGCTGATTTCTGTAGCATAAGGATGTGTAGCATCAAAAACAAATTCCGTCTTCTCTTCTTCAAATAGTTTTCTCATAGGGCCAGGTTTTAATCTTTTAGGCTGAACAATGACAGGAGGTTCATATTCCAATACTTTCTCCCCATATTCTGTAGCAACACAAACTATAGCAGGGATCTTATTTTGAGATAGGAATTCAGTCAATAGACGTCCTTCAGTAGTTCCTCCGAATAAAACAATTTTGTGCATATCCACACCTCTAATTAAGAGAACTTATTAATTAATATAATAATTATTTTACCATTTATATTTATACACCTTTATAACCTCTAGGTGTTACCATTTTATCATCAATGACTTTTGTATTGGCATTTCCAATGAAAACAGTGGTAAACATATCCACTTCAGTGTCCCTTAACTCTAAAAGATTGGTTATGTGATATTCTTCACCTTCTCTACCGATGTTTCTCACATATCCGCAGATAGTGTCTTCACCTTTGAATTTCAATAATATTTCACATGCCTTTTTCAAGTAATCCTTTCTTTTATGACTTGAAGGATTATAAAGGCAGATGCAGAAATCTCCTTCACCAGCTAATGCCAATCGTTTTTCAATCAATTCCCAAGGAGTTAATAAATCTGATAAACTGATTACAGCAAAATCATGACCTATTGGAGCACCTAAAACTGCAGATCCACTTAAAACAGCACTAATACCTGGAACAATATCGATTTCAACATCAGGATAGTCAACTGAGAGTTCATAAACCAAACCTGCCATACCATACACTCCAGCATCTCCACTGCAGACTACAGACACTGCATTACCTTCTGCTGCTTTTTCCAATGCCATCTTACAGCGGTCAACTTCTTTTGTCATTCCAGTGTAGAGATACTCTTTTTCAGGCAAATACTCTTCTACAAGTTCCACATACTTTTTATAACCTACAATCAAATCTGATTCTTCAAGAGTCTCTTTAGCAGCAATGCTAAGGTATAACTCATTTCCAGGACCAATACCAACAACAGATACACATTTCATAAATTCTTTCCTCCAATAGACACCTAATGATTTTAATATTATTATTAAATTATAATTATGATTAACTTTTATTGAATATAATAAATTATTAAATATATTATTACTGAATTATTATTCCCAAGAAATATTTGGGTCATTTATTGCTAAAGCAACAGTCACACCTGCTCCATCACAAGTGTCCTTTCTCCTAATCAATTTTCCATTGCTTTCCATAATTGCGGAACGTTCACAGACATTATCCACTTCCACAACACTTTTAACAAATTCAGACTTTGTAAAGTCACCTTCAAGACTGTTTAGTTCCTCTGCACTATAAGTGTTAAATGGCAAATCATATTTTTTACCAAATTCTAAGATTCCTTTTTCATTAGCCTTTTTATCAATGCTTGCCAAAGCATTTATAGCCAAAATATGATAATTTTCACTTTCAAGGATATTTAAAATTGAGCTTTCTATCGCTTCAAAGCTTATATCCTTTCTACATCCAATGCCAACTGTAATGATTTGTGGGACTAATAATAATGTATCATTCTTACATTCATTCTCTAAATCTTTATGAGTGATTATCACATCGTATCCTGCATTAGAATCTTCTAAATCATTAAGATAAACATTTTTAGGCAAATTTCCTTGAATAGGATAATCTGATTTGATATGTACAGATTCTCCCTTTAGTAACTTAGATGAAACCAATTTAATGCATTGCGGATTTAAAATCTGTAATCCTTGGCCTTTTGCCCAAGTATCCACTGCAAATACATTATTTATATCAGTAGCAGTTGTAATAACTGGAATAGAACCTAAATCATCAGCTATTTGAAGCACCAATTCATTAGCTCCCCCAATATGTCCAGAGAGAATTGGTATAGAAAACTGTCCCAATTCATCCACTACAACTACAGCAGGATCTTTTGTTTTTGTCTTGATGTAGGGAGCGATTGCCCTAAGTGCTATTCCTATTGCACCTATGAAAATTAAGGCATCATTAGTAGAGAAATGTTCCTCTGTCCAAGTTGACAAAGCTCCTTTCCCACATCTAGTAAAATCCACATCATTAGCTTCAGATAAGGAATTTGATAATTTATAGGCAATTTCCATACCATTATCTGTAAATGCAATAATTGATACTTTCATTCTTAACCTCACAAATTCAAGCATATTGGCTTGAAATTACTCAAAATTTATTTCTTAGCTTGTCTGAATTCAGTTGAAAAATCATCTGCATAAAGACGTGACAAAGAATATTCACTGTCTAAAACATCCCCAACAATTATTAAAGCGGTTTTAGTAATGTTGTTTTCCTTTGCAGTTTCATATAATGTTCCAACAGTACAACGCATAACCTTTTCATCTGGCCAGGTTGCCTTATAAACGATTGCTGCAGGAGTGTCTTCAGTATATTTTCCTTTTACAAGTTCTTTAGATAAGTCTTTGAGGAGACCGGTACTTAAGAAAATAACCATAGTTGCCCCATGTTCTGCAAATGATGCAATGCTTTCTTTTTCAGGAACTGGGGTTCTACCTGCCATACGTGTGATAATTACACTTTGGCTTACATCAGGCAAGGTATATTCCGCTTTCAATGCTGCCGCTGCACCACAGAAACTTGAAACACCCGGACATACATCATAAGAGATTCCCTCTTCATCCAAGCGATCCATCTGTTCACGGATTGCACCATAAATACTTGAATCACCAGTGTGTAAACGGACAGTCATCTTATTTTCCTTTTCAGCTTCAAACATCTTTTCCAAGACTTCATCTAAAGTCATTTTAGCACTATCATATATTTCACATGAATCTTTAGCATAATTTAATAAATCAGGATTAACTAATGAACCTGCATATATAATAACATCCGCTTCCTTTAGAAGTTCTGCTCCCCTTATGGTTATTAAATCTACAGCTCCACTTCCTGCTCCAACAAAATGAATCATTATTTTTCCTCCATAATTTCAAATAATCATCAAATAAACATTCTTATAAATAAAATTTTGATAAATAAACCTTCTTTAAAGTTAGTTAATTTTTACTTTTTCCATAATCTTTTAAGATCATCTACATTTTCACTTTCAAATAAAACTCCAGAATACTCTCCAGTATTGGCAAAGCATATGAATCCAACATTGGTATCATCTGGAACTCTTCTATCAATATTATGTTGTATTCTTCCATTTAAGACATCCATGGTTTTATCCAATAAGTCATTTTCATACAAGATATCCAATACTGCATTAGTAGTAACACATTTTTGAATATCTTTTAGGATTTCCATATTTGCACCTGCCTCTAATGCACAGGATAATAATGTTTCTATCCTGCCATCACCATTATGTGAGTGGGTGTTGAACATTCCTATTCCCAATTTTACAAACTTGCCTATATGGCCAATTAGAAGGATATTCTTAAATCCAAATTCAACAGAGCTATCCAATGCAACATCAATGAAATTACTGCACATTATTCCAGGTTTTATAGATAAGTTCAAATCCTCTTCTGTGAACTTTTTACCGAAATTACCTAAGAATATGAGTATGGACTCATTGCTTTCTGCAGCAATGACACTGATTTCCACCTTGATTGAATCAGCTAATGCCTTGGCACTCATTGGCTCAACAATACCTGTTGTACCCAATATTGAAATGCCCCCAACTATACCTAATTCAGGGTTGAAAGTTTTCTTTGCTATTTCTTCACCCTTCGGTACAGAAATTAAAACATGAAAGCCGCCCCTATAATTATATTGCATCGCCAATTCATTTAATGAATCCTTTATCATTTTTCGAGGAACAGAGTTTATAGCAGACATACCAACTGGTTGATCTAGCCCACCTTTAGTTACTTTTCCAACTCCTTTTCCACCTTCAATAATAATTTCTGAAGAATCCGGCAATAAAGTCACTTTGGAAGATACCAATATTCCATTAGTAATGTCAGGGTCATCACCACTATCCTTTTCAATAGAACAGCTTGCAACTTTATCATTAAACTGAGGGTTTAAGACATCGATTATGAGATCAGTTTGATTAGGTGTTGTGATTGCTACAGAATCCATTGATTCCTGTTTAAAGAGCATTGCTACTGCAGCCTTAGAAGCTGCCGCTGCACATGTTCCTGTTGTATATCCACAACGCAATAATTTCTGATTAACCAAACGTTTTTCTGCCATATGAAATCCCCAATAAAACTAATGAGTGCAATTACTTTACCACAACGATAGTGAAATATCCCATATTCTCATCAAATTCATCTAAAGAATTATAGATTTTTTCATTTTCCAAACCACAGTTTTCAACTGCATAGACATTATCTTCAAGATTTAATTCCTTCAATGTATCTATCAATTTAGGCATTGACCTACCTATTTTCATAAATACCTTAGAACCAGGCATTTGTAAAGCTTCCTTTAAGTCTATTCCTGTAGCAGGAATAATATGCAAAGGGTCATTCATTGTAGTTAATCCAATTCTTAATTTAGATGCTGAAGCGCAAAAGCTTGTTACTCCTGGAATGACCTCTACATCATAATCTTTTTCCAATAATTGGTCCATTGTATATGCAAATGTTGAGAAGATAGTTACATCACCTAAATTTAACATTGCTACATCTTCACCTTCATCAAGAACCTTAGCAATTGATTCTGCAGCATTCTTATGGCTTTCAGCTAAAATGTCCTTATCCTTAGTCATTGGAAACTCTAAAAGCATTATCTCTTTTTGAGATAAATCTGTTGCTTGAGATACAATAGACAATGCCAATGAATCACCGGTTCCAGTATGTGGTGTTGCTATATATTTGCACTTGGATATTATGTTCATTGCCTTTACAGTAATTAACTCAGGGTCTCCTGGCCCAATACTTACTCCATATAATGTTCCCTTTTCCATTTTAAAACCTTTATTATCTTTTAAAAAAAATAATTATGAATATTAAATTGTAAATTTAGATTAATTTAATATCAAATAAACTATATTCATTGCAATAACCTTTTAAAAAAAGTTAAAAAATATAATGAACTTTATAATTATAATACTGTATTTTAAAAATATGTTATTGAAAATATATAAATATACTCTCAATTATAGTTTAATAAATTAAAAAAATATTTGAAGAAATAAAAATAAAATATATAAAAATAGTTCGTTAAGAATAAAACTAATTATTCTTGGATAAAAAAAGGCTGGCAGCTAAATGAAATTCCCATAGACCGAAACCCATAGTACACAAACAAAACGCGAAAAGACTTAACTTCTGGGATCGAAACGAGACCAGGTGTAACCCCATCGCTATGACCGCCAAACCTATATAATAATGAATGACTGAATTTAATT
>JAEEWY010000045.1 GCA_016291275.1 Methanobrevibacter sp.
CGGATCGTCGAGCCCGAAAGACAGATCATCTTCCGCGTACCGTGGATCGATGACAACGGCAAAGTCCAGGTCAACCGCGGTTTCCGCGTCCAGTTCAACTCCGCCATTGGCCCCTACAAAGGCGGCATCCGTCTTCATCCGTCCGTTTACCTCGGCATCATCAAGTTCCTTGGCTTCGAACAGATCTTCAAGAACTCCCTGACCACCCTTCCCATGGGCGGCGGCAAGGGCGGTTCCGACTTCGACCCGAAGGGCAAGTCTGACGCGGAAGTCATGCGTTTCTGCCAGAGCTTCATGACCGAGCTCTCCAAGCACATCGGCGCTGACACCGACGTTCCCGCCGGCGACATCGGCACCGGTGCCCGCGAAGTCGCTTACATGTTCGGCCAGTACAAGAGACTGCGCAACGAATTCACCGGCGTCCTCACCGGTAAAGGCCTCACCTTCGGCGGTTCTCTTGCCAGAACCGAAGCCACCGGTTACGGCCTCTGCTATTTCACCAATGAAGTCCTGAAAGCAAACGGCACTTCGTTTGATGGAAAGACCGTTGTCGTTTCCGGTTCCGGCAACGTTGCAATCTATGCAGCAGTCAAGGCAACCGAACTTGGCGGTAAAGTCGTTGCTATGTGCGATTCCAACGGTTATATCTACGATGAGAACGGCGTGGATATTGAAGCCATCCGCGAAATCAAGGAAGTCCGTCGCGGCAGGATCAAAGAATATATTGATGTACATCCGGAAGCAAAATATACAGACGGATGCGCAGGCATCTGGACTGTAAAATGTGACATTGCTCTTCCATGTGCTACTCAAAACGAATTACAATTAGAAGATGCTAAAACTTTAGTTGCTAATGGAGTAACTGCAGTAGCTGAAGGTGCAAACATGCCTACCACTATTGAAGCAACCGAATACTTACAAGAAAACGGTGTTTTATTCGCACCAGGTAAAGCTTCCAATGCTGGTGGAGTAGCTACTTCCGCATTAGAAATGTCTCAAAACTCCCAAAGATTATCTTGGACCTTTGATGAAGTTGATTCAAGACTCCAAACCATTATGGAAAACATCTTTGCTAATGTTGATGCAGCAGCTAAAGATTACGGATTTGAGAAAAACTATGTAGTTGGAGCTAACATTGCAGGATTCTTAAAAGTAGTTGACGCAATGAACGCTCAAGGAATCGTATAGATTTTCTATACTTCCTTATTTTTCTTTTTTTTTAAAAATTTTTTAGTTGTTCGTATGAATGCTAATTATTTTTTTATTTTTAATTTATTATCTATTTTTCATTATTTCATTTTTTTAATTCTATTAATTTCCTTTTTTTTTAAAAATTTTTATATTTTATTAAAACCTATTTATATATATGTTAGAACTAAATGAATTATTGGATATTTTCAATGCAGGTGATGCATTGGTTATGGATGAAGAAGCTGCCGATGCATGCAATTATTACAGCATTGAAGCTCAAAAGATCACTTGTGAATTAAATTATAATTTTCATGATTTTGATGAGAGGAGGGAACTTTTCTCTAAATTGATCGGTAAGGAACTTGATGATGAATTTAGGGTTTTCACTCCATTTTTCACAGATTTCGGAAAGAACATTCATCTAGGCAAAAATGTATTTATCAATGCAGGATGCAAGTTCCAGGATCAAGGTGGAATCTATATTGGAGATGATGTATTGATTGGTCATAATGTTGTTATGGCTACCTTAAATCATGATGAAAATCCAAAGAATAGGGCTAATCTAATTGCCGCTCCAATAAGGATTGGAAACAAGGTTTGGATAGGTTCAAATGCAACTATTTTACCTGGAGTTACAATAGGTGATGGAGCAATCATTGCTGCTGGAGCAGTGGTGACAAAAGATGTTGAAGAATGCTCCATTGTTGCAGGGGTTCCTGCTAAATTTATTAGAAAGGTTAAAACAGATGAATAAACCGATTTTCATAATTTCTAAATATTATTAGATAGAATTATTGGTTTTCATAATTTCTAAACCTTATTAAGTAGAATAATCTTTTTAATGATTTTGAATATAATAATATTATAAATAAATTAAGTATGTTACATTTTATTAGGTGATTTTTTGACAACATTTGAATCAATAGAGGAAGCAAGAGAGTTCTTCAATGGAGATAAATTCGCAGCAAAATTGGGGATTCAATTAGATGAGCTTGGAGAGGATTATTGCATTTGCAGTGTAGATATCAAGGATGATTTCAGAAATGGTTTCGGTGCTGTAATGGGTGGAGCAATATTCACTCTAGGAGATTTTGCCTTTGCAGTAATGTCCAATCAACTGCATAAGCTGACAGTAGGTCTTCAGGTAAGCATAAACTATTTAAGTGGAGCAAAAGGAGAAAAGCTTATAGCAAAGGCTACAGTTCGTAAGGATGGGAGGACAACCTCTGTTATAAATGTTGACCTTACAGATGACACAGGTAGGGAAGTTGCCCAGTTTGTTGGAACAGGATATAAAATGTAAATTCTTTTAAAAAATTAATTTTCAATTAAATGTAAATAAGTTTTATTAATGAACAATATATAATATTATAAGCGATTAATTGTTTTGGTGATAAAATGGCAAAAGATCAAAGAAGCAGTTTAAACCCATTCACTGGCAAAAGTCATTTTGATATAGTAAATGACGATAAGTTTCTAGAGGATTCCTATAGGCAATATTATAGCATGGTCCAACAGGCTCAAGTTCTTGACAATGCTCCAGAAGGTCAATTGGTTAGGGCTGTTGCTGTAAGATTGATTAAGGCAGTTGAAGCGTATTTAACAAAAATTGGCAGAATGGACTATATTCAGGATTACTATGATTGGGATGTCCATTTATTGGCTGATAAAACAGTAAATGCATTTTGTATGCCTGGTGGAAAAATAGTGATGTTTTCAGGTATTCTTTCTATTGCAAATACCGAAGAAAGAATAGCTTTCATTTTAGGTCACGAAATGGCACATGCATTGCTTGACCATTCAAGAACCCGTGCAAGTGTTGAAAGTGCTAAAAACACTGTTGCAACTGCTGGTTACTTTGGAAGCTTCATTTTAGATATCTTTGGTTTAGGTGCAATAGGAGACATTACAAGAGCATCAATCAATGCTGCAAACATTGGGTCTGACTTTTTATTTGTAAAGCCATTTGGAAGAGACCAAGAATTGGAAGCAGACAGATTAGGTATGTTGATTATTCATTGGGCAGGTTATGACATCAAACAAATTCCCGCATTTTGGGAAAGTATGAGTCAAAGAGGAGGAAATAATTTTGAATTCTTCTCAACACACCCATCTGATGAAAAAAGGATTGCAAACATGAAAGCTTTAATCGCTGAGATTGACAGTGATAAGGATTTCACTAAAGGCCCTGTAATTGGTGACGCTAAACCAATAGCAGAGTATGGTAAAGCAAATCCTGCTACCCCTAATGCTTCTAAAGCTAATGCATGTCCGAAATGCGGTGCTAAAATAGATCCTGGGGATAATTTCTGTACCAATTGCGGTCAAAAGATTCAATAATTTTAATTTAATTTAAAAAGTTTATTTTTTTAACTTTTTTCTTTTTTTCATCTTTTGTTCCTTTTTTCTACATTTTTTTTATTGATTAAGTTCTATAAAACCTAATCAAACAATTCTTTAATCAAATATCTGCTTTTTTCTTCACTGTTCATGTTCTGTATTTTATAGTAATTCAAGAATCCCTCTTGGATATCATATACAAAAAACATCTTCCCATTCAATATTCCAATATCTATTCCCTTAAAGAAGACGTATTTCAGGTAGAAACTAATCAATTCCCTTGCTTCAAATTCTCCTTCTAAGCTTGCAAACAGATTGGATACAAACATGTCATGGGCTGTGAATGTATCGAAGCGATAGTAATTTTGACAAGCTCTTTCAGCATTGTTCAGATTGACTTCTAAAATGTTAAATAGCTTTTCAAATAAGTTGTCGTTTATGTTTGAATACTGGTTTTTTATTTCATCACCAATTCCTTCATCTTCAAGGAATTTCATTATTCCATCTTCTCCAATTCTCTTTTTATATTCAATTATCTCTTCATTGATTGTGTAGTATGAATCCTTGATTTCCTCACAGCTTACATTGATTCCATTGACTTTCCTTTTTTCCTCATACTTCTTGTTTCTATAATTCAATTGTCTTGGACTGTTTTCCCTTGTTGATTTCCTGATCTTTATTGGAGGAATTACCTTTTTGAAGAAATCTATCTTAAAGCTGTATTCAGTGTAGTAGTCATAGTTTCTACCTAAATATTCATTGTACTTTTCCTTATTTTCCAAACAGTTGTTTAGCTTGATGATTTTTCCGACTATGATTCCGAAGAGTATTCCTTCCTTGAATATTTCATCATATGCTTGCTTTATTTTCTCTTGAAGCTCATCATATTCATATCTGATTATGTCATTGGATTCAAGCAATATTTCAAGGTCAATGTTTACATCAATTAGATAATTGTGAATATTGTCTTCAACTCCTATATTCTTTAAAACAGGTTCTGTTATTTCCAAATGCTTTTCGTAAAGTTCATAGATTTCATTGATTAAATAGCTCATGCTTTCACCTTTTTTGATTAAAATATTTTTTAAAACACCCCCGTGAGAATTCCATAAATTCCATATAACTTATATTTAAATGCTAACTTCAGTGTCATATTTCTTGTAGATGTAATCGCTATGCTCCTTTTGAATATACATCATTGTTTCCGTTTCAGATAAGTTCCCTAATAGTTCATAAGGCATGATGTCCTTTTGAATATCTTCAATTACCAACCTCAATCCAGTTCTGATTCCTATATCTAAACCGATATCTATCATGAATTCAAAGTAGTCATCGATTATCCTTTTGATTTTATATTTTCCCCTTTTTTCTTTGAAAAATTGGGATTTGATCAAAGGCCTTAAATTTTCATTATCAATTCTGATTTTTTTCTTTGTTGTGAATCTGACTTTTTTCTTATCTATTTCAAATTCATCTAAAAACTCTTCAAAAAGAATCTTCTTCAATTCCTTATGGTTTTCATCGATTATTCTGGAGATGTATGCCACTGCAGATATTTCAACTTCAAGATTGCTTGGTTCGTCATTTCTTGTTACTTTAAGTCTTTCGATTCCCTCATCATCAACTTTTTCAAAATCTGTTTTAGATTCGTCAAATGGAGGATAATATTCGTTGTATTCCTTTAGGTCTATATCCATTATTTCCATTTTGCTTAGGGGAAATTCCAAGATCTTCTTTATCATATGGGCTTTGCCAAAGCCAATGCCTAACAACATTCCTTCCTTAATGATTTTTTCATAAAAAGCATCTATTAGCTTAAATGAATCCACTTCATCATTTAAGAGATTCACACTATCTAGGATTACTATCAAATCATTATTTATATTGGGATACAGGAGACACTTCACATCAATTCCAAAGTGCTTTGTCATCAGGATGATGTTGTCTTTTTCCTGCTTTTTATATTCTTGAAAAATTTCATCAATCATATATTTCACCTTAATAATGCTTAATATTCTTTATTTTTTTATTTATCTTCATTATATAAATTATTATCGTTTATAAAAAGTTTTTAGAATATTATAACAAAATTAAAGCAATTTTACAAGTTTATTTTAATATTGATGTCATTTCGTAATTTTTTAATAAAATTAAAATACATTAAGGTCTTTTTTACAGATGTTTATTATGAAAAATAAGCTTTAAAAATAGTTCAATAAAAAATTTTTAAAAAAATGGGGGTGAGAAAAATTTTTAAAATTTTTCAATTCTTTCTTTTATGATTTTTATAAAATTTTTATAAAATTTTAATAAAATTGCCCTTATGGCATGGGTGATGTTGATAAGGTTTGATTTATTTTTTAAAAAAAGTTTAAGATATAAAATAATGAAATAAATGGTTGATTAAATTAATATTTTAATTACCAAATGCTTAAAATATTAATCGTATTTTTATTTAAATTGATGGAATTTATTTTATGATTTTTCACTTATGTGATATTATGTTTTTTCATATAATTTTTGTAAGAATCAGCAAATTCTTAACATAATTCAATTTCTAACCTTTCATTTGGTCTTGAGGTTCTTTTTCCTGAACTGTAATTGAAAATGATGAATAGCTGTTTTTATCAATTACTGGTGAAATTCCTCTAAAAGAGCATTCAAAGTCTCCAGTTCCTGCTATATTGAATTGAATATCTTCTCCCAAATTAAATTCCTCAAAGTATTGGACTGTTTTAGTTGAATCTTCAACAGGAACTATGATATTGATTATCATGGATTGTTCTTTTTCATATATTTTCACGCCATTTAAATTGATGGATAATTCCTTTACTCTTGGGCGCTTAATGTTCCCGTATTGTTTCTTGAATATGACATAATTGTTTTCTTCCATAATACCACATCTTAATAGTTATTTATATAAATTTTGTTTTATATATAGTTATAAGGAATTAAATAATTTAAAGAATCTGTGATAAAATGAATGGTAATATAAAGAATTCTCAAGGAGTGGACTCCATTTTGGGAGATCCTAAGAAGGCCTTATGGAAGATGTCTATTCCACTTATCATTTCATTGCTTATCACAAGTCTTTATAGTGTAATCGATGCCATTTGGGTATCTGGCTTAGGTGCTGATGCTCTGGCAGGTGTCGGTTTTGTAAGCCCTATTTTCATTGCACTAATGGGTATCGGAAATGGTTTAGGTGCAGGTTCCGCCTCTGCATTATCAAAGTATATCGGTGAGGAAAATAGGCAAAAGGCAAATAACGGAGCCATTCACACTATTTTTATTACAGTAATCATTTCAGTAATAACAACAATCTTGCTAATTATTTTCCTAAAGGATATCCTACTTGGAATGGGTGCAGGAAGCACAATTAATTATGCAATGGATTATGGGGTAATCTTATCCTTTGGTTCAATTCTTGTTATATTATCAAATGCATTATATGGGGTCCTTAGAGGAGAAGGTGATGCAAGCAGGACAATGTATGCTATGCTCTTTTCTTCAATTCTAAATATGATATTGGATCCAATTTTCATTTATGGATTGAATTTGGGAGTAAAAGGTGCAGCTATTGCAACATTGATTTCACTATTGCTTGTAAATGTCATTTTGTTTTACTGGTTCTACTTTAAGAAGGACACTTACTTAAAGCCATTCTTATCAAATTATAAGTTTAATAAGGAAATTACAATAGATATTCTAAAAGTGGGTTTGCCTGCAAGTTTGGAACTTATAAACAATGCATTGTTTGCTGCATTGTTCTCACTTTTGCTTGTTGTTGTAGCATCAACAGATGCAGTAGCTGTTTATTCTACTGGTTGGAGAGTTGTGACAATTGCAACCACCCCTATAATTGCAATAGCTACAGCATTGATATCAGTTATAGGTGCAAATTACGGTGCTAAAAAGTATGAAGAGATTTTGGTGGCTCATAGATATTCAATGAAAATAGCTATTCTATTTGGTTTCATAGCTGCTATTGTTGTTTATTTATTTGCTCCACAGATAGTTTCAGTGTTCGCATACACAGGCACAAGTACAAGATTGACTCCACAGCTAATTGCATTCCTATCTGTGATAGTCATTTATTTCCCAACAATGGGTTATGGATGCACATCAACATTCGTTTTCCAAGGAACTGGAAATGGAATAACTGCAATGTTCCAGACAATCTTAAGGGAAACTGTTTTTACTCTTGCATTTGCAATAGTTTTAGCTATTGTATTAGGTTATGGAGAATATGGTGCTTGGTGGGGAATAATCCTTGGAGAGATTGTTGTAAATACAATCACAATGATCTGGGCAGATTTGCACATTAAAAGATTGATTAAATCCAATATGGAGTAATTCTGGAAAATTATATCTGCACAAAATATTTTATTTTTTTCAATGTTTCACCAATACTCTCTTTGAAAGGAATATATCTCTCTTTAATGTCTGGAGAAACATACATTTCCAGTTCATCTTCTGGAACCAAGTAATAGTTCCCATTGTGTTTCACTGTTAATTCTGTGTGGCTTCTGTTGAATCTCACAAGACTGACATTGTCATATGATTTCACTAAATCATCAAATGGGAAACGAATTATAATTGGAGTGTTAAATCCTATTCCAAATTCCAAAAGGAGCAATTTTCCATTTAGTGCCTTTTGTCTAAAATCAATGTAATTTTGATTCTGTTCATGCCACTCATCATCCTCTACAAAGAAGTTGTCTTTTCTTAAGTTCAAGTCCATTTCTTCCCCACAAACAGGACATTTTGGGACAAGTTCTGATGGTATTTTCAAGTCTTCATCAGTTTTTTCCATCATTTCCAAGATTAATTCCTCATCATCATATAGTTTATTGTGGCATGCTTTTGAGCATTGGATTTTGCTGTATGTCCCTTGTGTTCTAAAGAATCTGTCCTTATCAAATCCAGATTTAAGGAATTGGTCATCAGTATTTGTTGTGATAACGAAATAATCCTTATCTTTCACTATGCTGAACAGTTTTTTATAAAGATCTGTCCCATTCATTCCAAGGTTGTTTACATAAACGTGCTTTGCAAAATATGCCCATTTTTCCTCTGGACTTTTGAATGGATAGAACATTGAAGTGTACATGTCTTGGAATCCATATTTTTCAATAAATTCTGGGAAGTTGTCTGTAAACCTTTTCCCTGCATATTCCACTCCTGCAGCAGTTGATAATCCTGCTCCAGCACCTATCAATATATAATCAGCTTCATCAATCAATTCTTTTAATTTTTCTACTCTTCTATTGTAGTCATCCATGATATTGTCTCCCTTTTTAGGTTTTTCCTATAGATTTCTGTAGCTTCATCTGAAAATGTATTGAAAATTATCCTTTCAAGGCTTGTATTTGGATTATTATTTATATAGTTCCTTACAGTTTCAATAGCTAATTTAGATGCTTGGTCTTTTGGAAAATTGAATACTCCAGTGGATATAGAACAAAAGGCTATTGATTTTAAGCCATATTCATCTGCAAGTTCTAAACAGGATTCATAACAGCTTTCAAGTTCCTTTATTTCCTTTTCATTAGGTTCTTGTCCATGGTCAATTGCGGGACCTACAGTATGAATGACATATTTTGAAGGGAGATTATAAGCAGATGTTATTTTTGCATTTCCATTTGGCTCTTCATGGCCTTGCTCTTGCATGAGTTTATAGCAATCCATTCTTAACTGGAATCCTGCAGCTGAATGAATTTGATTGTCAATGCAGTTGTGCAGTGGAATGAAGCAACCTAACATTTGTCCATTTGCAGCATTTACAATTGCATCCACCTTAAGGCAAGTTATGTCTCCTTGCCACAATGCTATTTTTGAATCTAGTTCATTAGGATTCTGACTAATCGGATTTATGTCCATACATGAAATCAAATCCTTATTATTTGTTTCTTCACTGAGAATCTTATCTTGAATCTCATAAAATTCATCACTTAATTGAACTGGAGTTTGTATATTCATCAATGCTCTAAGCAATTTTCTTTTCTCTTCGTAGTCATTAGGGATTTCCATATCATTATCTATTCTTTCATTGGTGGAAATCAATTCATTTATGAGAAAATTTATTTCAATGTTTTTATCAAATTCTTTCATCTTTAACCTCATGAATCT
>JAEEWY010000046.1 GCA_016291275.1 Methanobrevibacter sp.
GTTGATTAGAAAAAGTTAAAAAAATAGAAAACTGATTTAAATTTTTTTAAAAATTGATTAAAAAAAGAATTGATTAAAAAAGAAATAGCTAAGAATAATCTTAACTATTTAATTGAGCTTCAATAGCTTGGTCAACTAAATGCAAGAATTGATCCTTAGCTTCATATGGTATCATAGCACCAGCTGCTATATCGTGTCCACCACCTTGCCCGCCAAAGTTAACTGCGACTTCGCTTAAAGCTTTGCCTAAATTAACTCCACGTGCAACCATTGGGCGTGTTGCTCTACCAGAAACCTTAATGTCCTTATGAAGTCTTGATAATCCTAAAATAGGCTTATCATCATTTAAGATCTTAGCAGACATACCTACACCAGCAATTGTTCCCATAATGCTTTTAAGAACCTTATCCTCACTGTAAAGGTATTGAATGTAATTCAATTGTTGGGCGCCTTCACGGCTAATCCAATCAAACCCTTTAGTAAGGTCGTTCCTATAAGTCTTTTGAAGATTGAGAGCCTTATCTAAAGCTTCCTCTCTTTCACCAAGAACAATGCTAAGTGCCAATCCATACTCCTTGTTTTTACCACAAGCATCCAAGATTGCAGAATACTCCTCTAAATTACGTAAGACTGGATGCTCACGAGGAACACTGTAAACATCACCAAATATTTGAGGATTGACCTTTACAAGTTCATCTTTAACAACATCCTTTTCCTCATCTTCCAATTCAATGAATGTAATACCATAGGAAACACCCATTTTTTCAAGGAGTTCCTGTGAGTTCTCCAAACTACCAGTTAAACCTGGAAGTGGAGGATTCAAGGTATACGCAATTGATTTGAATAAAGGCTCTTGTGCTTTAGAGACTATCTTTAAGTCTTCATGGATTTCCAAATTGCCTGCTTCCTGACCATCCTTCAAAATTAATTGGTTTACACCAACAAATCTGTTCTGGCACTGCATGTCACCAAATGCACCAATAAGCGCCATATAAGCCAAATGCTTTTTGTCCATGTCTCTAACTGACAAATAGCTAGACCCTGCACCACTTATTTCACGACTTCCGTCAACGCCAAACAAGTGTGGGTTGACATGGACAAGATTGTCTTTAGGTTCATGGGTGCTTGGCTGGTGATGGTCTGCAACAATAACATCAGCCTTTAGGGAATTGAGTTGCTTGATACAAGCACTGCCCATATCTGAAAAAACATACAATTCATATTTTTCCTTTGCAACATCCCTAATCACATCAGCCTTAAGGCGAGGAACAATAGTAATGTGGAATTGTCCTCCCTCTTCCTTAATGGCATTAGCTATTATACCTGCTGATGACAATCCATCAGCATCATTATGAGAAATTAATCTAATAATGTTATCATTTGCAATATGCTTCTTTAGCATATCACTAGCTTCACATCCTCTACTTAATAGAGAATCAAATTTTTCATTGTCTCTATTTAACGAGAAGTGCTGCTTTTGTTGGATCGTATCTCCATCCTTCTGGTAATTGACCATTCTTTGCATAGTATCTACCTAATCTACGGATTCTAGATTCAATGATAGTTAATCCTCTTTTACCATGAAGGTCTTTTGGGTTTTCTTCTAAGTGATCTCTGATATTTACTGCTCTTCTGATTAAATTCATTAAATCTTCAGGGTACTCTTCAGCTTGACCGTTTCTTTTTAAGATTTGGGTAATTTTTTCACCAGTGACTTCTTTTACACTAGGAATACCGTATTGGTCTCTTAAAATTACTCCGATTTGACTTGCAGATTTACCTTCTCTTTTGAATTTTACAATAAATTCTTCGATTTCTTCGTTACTGTATGCGATCCATTCTGGTCTTGCCATAAATATCCTCTCCAATAAGTTTTTTGATTATTTATAGTAAGGTCCTTTGTAAAATAATTATTAATGAAAAATCGTCATTTAAAACCATTAAAAACGATTTTAAGGACAATGATCATTTTAAAAAATTATTTTAAATTCATTTTTTGAAAAAATCTTTAAAAAATTACCAAAATATGACCTAAATAAAAACAATAAGTTTTAAATTTCATCAATTAAACTACGATAAAACAGCCAATCTTAGATAAAATTGCCTATTCTAATTTTGTTAATTAAAAAACATTTAAAAATTTATTATTCATCATCTTGGTTTACATACCAATTGATAAATTTTTCTAAAGAATTTCTTCTATGTGAATACTGGTTCTTCTCTTCTGTAGTAAGTTCTCCAAAGGTCTTGCCCTCTTCCTCTATTATGAATAAAGGGTCGTAAGCAAAACCAAGATTGCCTCTTTCTTCAAAAGCTATTTGACCTTCGACACGCCCTAAAAAGACCTTGGGCTCAGAATTGGGTGTGCAATAGCCAATAACTGACCTGAATTCAGCGTATCGATCATCAACTCCATCCATAAGTTTTAAAATGTTTTGGTTTCCAAGTGAATTCTGTACAAATTTTGAGTAAGTTCCTGGAAAACCATTTAAAGCTCTTATGAATAAACCAGCATCTTCAACAATCACAGAGCGATTTAACTCTTGGCAAGCATATTTAGCACCGAATCTTGCTACATCCTCAAGAGTTCCTTGAGGTTCCATGTAACCTAAATCAATATGCTCAAGTTCAACACCAAAAAGTTTGAAAATATTCTCTGCTTCTATTACTTTATGTTCGTTCCCAGTTATAAATGTTATCATAGTTTTTATTATATAAAAAAGTTTTAATATATTTATCTAAAAAAACCAAAACAAAAAGAGAAAATAAAAAATGAAAAATAAAAAAGTTAAAAAAATTAGATTGTAAAAAACGATTAATGTGTGTATCTTCCTCTTCCTTCAATCTCAGCTATCTTATTTGCCATTTTAGACTGATTATTGGAATCATAAGCTTCTAAAATCCAATCAAATGTTTGAATAGCTATATCATAATCAATGCTTTGGAATGACTTCTTTAAAACCAACAGATCTGCTGCCTTATCTTCCAAAAGGTCAGAATACTTTCCAAGTCCAAAGTCGAAAATAGCTAGATTATTGCTGATATCATCTAAATTATCATCAATCAAAATCATATTGGAACCTGTCAAGTCACCATGAATGATATCTCCGTCATGGAATGCCTTGATGTTTTCACCAATAGCTATAGCCAATTCCTTTCTCTTGTCTTCTCCAATATCATGCATGATATCCTTAACTAAAGAGCCATTGATCTTTTCCATGACAATTGATTTGTCTTCAAAGTCCACATCATATAAAACTGGAGCTCTGACACCAGTCTTTTTAACATCAGACAATATCTTTGCCTCACTTTTGGTTCTAAGCTTTCTGATTTTATTGTCTATCTCCTCTATCCTATAGGATTTGGAAACCCTGTTCTTTACAATGGCTTCCCTTCCAAGCCAAGTTGCTTCATAAATATCTGATTCTGCCCCTTTAGCTCTAAGCTCTTTAGGCAAGTTCAGCTTGTATTTTGTATTGTCAACCCATGGAGCATCCACTTCATCGGTTCTGAACCTTTGAATGATATTGGTATCCTCTATTTTTAGTGGACCATAAGCCTTATACATCAATTGGCCGAGCCATGCAATCATAACACCATTGTCTCCAGAGTATTTCATCTCAGGCATGTAGAATTTTGCATAGTGCTCTTCTGCCATGATTTTCATCATTTCCCTAAGTCTGCTGTTTGCAGAAACTCCCCCACATAGGAGAACCTCATCCTTTTCTGTATGTGCAAGTGCCCTTTCTGTCACTTCAACAAGCATTGCAAAAGCAGTTTCCTGAAGTGAAAAGCAGATATCCTCAATTCTTTCTCCATTTTTATGTGCTCTAAGTGCAGCACTGAGCAAACCTGAAAATGAGAAATCCATACCCTTTACAACATAAGGCAAATCAATGTAGGAGCCTTCCTTAGCGAGCTTTTCAACAACTGGCCCTCCAGGATGTCCAAGACCGGTTTCACGACCGAAATGGTCAAGGCAGTTTCCAATAGCTATATCCAATGTTTCACCAAAAATCCGGTATCTGCCAGATTCATAAGCAATCACCTGACTGTTTCCACCGCTTACATAAAGGGTTACCGGATTACGAGCGCCAGTGCCCAATTTTCCAATTTCAACATGACCAATGCAATGATTTACGCCAACAATTGGAACATTAAGGCTCAATGCAAGTGTTCTTGCAGAAGTGGCTACAGTTCTAAGTGCAGGGCCAAGACCTGGACCTTGTGAAAAAGAGATGAAATCAATATCCTTATAGCTAAGACCTGCCTCTTCCATAGCCTGTGGAATGAGTTGAGGAATCCATTTAGCATGATGTTCAGCTGCCTCTCTTGGATGTATACCTCCCTCTTCTGGATACAATTGCTTTCCAGCCATGGCCAATACATTGCCCTTACTGTCAACAATGCCTATTCCAGTCTTTTCTGCAGTTCCTTCAATTCCTAAAGATATCAATTAAATTCACCATTGGATTTGTAAATATCAAAATAAAGTAAATAAAAATAATTCTAAAAAATCAGTTATAATTAATTTATTAACATACATTTATATAATTTTTACCAGTAATATATTTATAGAAATGAGTTAATTAATTTAATGAATTGAAAAGTTTAGAAATTCAATAAATACTTAATAAATTTTAAAAATTACATGTTCAAGATGATAAAATGATAGAAGGATTGAAAACTTACGGATCAGACAAACTTGTAAAGGAATTGCCAGACTTGAAAAACCCTATTTTTATTTGTACAATAGCTACAACTGAAACCTCTAAGATTCCAGGCCTTACTGGTGCTGGAGCTACTCCAGAACTTACCAAATACACTCCTGCTGGAGATGCAGAGCTTATTTTGGATGGAGAGGTCAAATGTATGACAGACATTCCTCAAACAATCATTGGAGAAGTTGTAACCCCTACTCCATCAATGATTACAAAAGGTTCCCTTGCACTTTGTGACTGTCCTGTTATGGTATTGGATGCAGGAAGTGAAATCAAGGCAAACTCTGATGTATTTGACATAAGTGATGGAAAGCATGGAAAAGACATTAGAACAGGAAAAGCTGTAGAAAACCCTGAAGAGCTTTTTGAAAAAGGTTTTGAGCTTGCTGAAATATTATCTGAAAAGCATGACTACATCGTGATTGGAGAAAGCCTACCTGCTGGTACAACCACCGCTCTTGGAGTATTGGTTGGACTTGGCTATGATGCTAAAGGAAAGGTCAGCGGTTGCATGGACACAAACCCTCATGAAATGAAAAATGCAATTGTTGAAGAGGGATTGAAAAATGCAGGTTTGGAAGAAACAGAAGAAAATGATCCTTTTGATGTTGTCAGAGCTGTTGGAGACCCTATGCTTCCAGCAGTTGCAGGAGTCCTTATGGGTGCAAAAGTTCCTGTCGTATTGGCAGGAGGAACTCAACTCACTGCTTCTTGTGCAATAGCTAAGGCATTGGATCCTGACTTCGACTTCTCAAACAGCTGCCTTGCAACAACTGCATTTGTAGTGAAAGATAACACTGCAGACATGCTTAATATTGTAGAGCAAATTGGGGATATCACTGTAAATGCTGTAGACCCTAACTTTGAGATTTCCAGTGTCGAAGGTCTTAAGAACTATACACAAGGATTCATCAAGGAAGGAGCAGGTGCTGGAGGAGCTATGTTCTTAGCTCTTATGCTTGGAAACAGCATTGATGAAATCAGAGAATCAATTGAAGAAGCATGCGGTTAAATTATTAATTTAATTTAACTATATTTTTTTAAAATAAGTAATTATTCGTAACTATTGAAACAGAAGTGAAAAATCTAAAATTGAATTTAAAAAGAGAATATGGAATAAAAATAGAAAAAATAGATAAAGAAAATAGAAAAAGAGAAATAGATTTATTCTTGAATAGAAATAAATGCTATTTTTCCACCTTTAATAACTTTTAAACCTTCACCATCATCCAAAACTAAGTTTAAAAAGTTATCAATGGTAATTATTTTTCCTTCTACTTCTTCCCAGTTTTTTAAACCAATAAGAACATCTTTGCCTTTGAATTTAGCAAATTGTTTATTTACTTGGAAATTGTCACTCATTATATCGCCTCTTTAAATTATAAAAATAAAATCTTGATTTATTGAATAATATTCGTAAAATATTATTTATATTTAATCCATTATAAACTTATTTAATTATTAAATTGAATTTGAAATAATTAGTTTAAATTTAATTCATTTAAAAGTTTATCTCTTTCTTTTCTAAGCTCATTTAAAAGCTTTTCATCATTGCACCCTTCTTTTTCCAATTTTGCTAAAGTGTGTGTAACAGCTTGTAATGTAGCTTCAAGTTGATTTACAGACATATTTTATCTCCTTAAATTTTTTACAAATTGAATTTAAATTATAATTATTTTTTATTATGTATTTTATATTATATATTGTTTGTGTATTATGAAATAAAATTGAATCATTTGTCATACCATTCCTTTAAGGCGTCCAAATCATGAGCCATATCCAATATCAAAGGAGTCAATGTAGGTACATTCTCCTCTAAAAGGACATAATCATCACTGTCTTTAGGATTTCCTTCGTAAAAAACACCATCAATCCAATAATAAGGTCTTCCCCTTGGATCTACACGCATTTCAACAACAGGCTCATACATTCTTGTAGCCAATGGACATATTTTAGGTTCATAGGAATCAGGATCAGCTGGAACATTCAGATTCAATATGTCAACCCCTTCTGGGAATCCATTGTCAATGACCTTTTGGATAAGATCCCTTAAGACCTTTTGACTTGATGAAAAATCAATTTCAATATGGCCTTCATCAAACTTGATATTGTCATCAGGAGTGTGCTGGCTCACTGCAATTGTAGGAATTCCAAGAGAAGCGGCCTCTGTTGCAGCACCAATTGTACCAGAGGTGGATAGTTCCCCTTTACCTGTGTTTCTGCCAGTGTTGATTCCAGAAATCACCAAGTCAGGCCAATCATCCATTATTTCATAAATGCCTATAGTCACTGCATCTGTAGGAGTTCCAGTCACCCCATATCCAATGTCACCATCTCTCAAACTGACTTCGTTCACCCTAATCGGTTCAACGAGAGTCAATGCATGACCTATTCCACTTTGCTGTTTAGAAGGTGCAACCACAATTGTCTCTCCAAACTCATCAGCAACTTGCTTTGCTGCCAAAATTCCTGATGCATCTACGCCATCATCATTAGATAATAAAATTTTCATACGAATCAACAAACAATAAAAATTAGAAAAATTGATTAAATAAATTTCCCTCGAATTTAAAAATTAAAGAATAAAAAAAGAAGCTAATTTAAAAAAACATTAGCTCTAAGATTATTTATTTGCGGAAATCAATCTCCTAGCTGCTCTCATATCATTGCTGTATATGTGGCCAGAAGTGGAATGGTAATGAACACCGCCGAAATTTAGTTTCTCTCCCATTATTTCCTTATTGACTTCCTCTTTCATCTTGATTCCAATGTATGTTATGAAGAACATGTTGGAATAGAATGCTCCGAAAATGTCATTGGAACGGAAGAAACAGTGAATGGTTAATTCTCCATCCCTAACGAGAATCTGTATAACCTGCAAGCAAGGAATGTCTTCCCTATCTCCATCCAATGCAGGGTCAATTGTAACAGCAACTGCACGATTACTTCCAGTAGCTGTTAGGATTCTTTGTTTCATGGTTTCAAATTGGTCTACACCAAAATGTTCCAAGATACGGTTAGGGTAAGTGTAAACAAAACCTTGATCATCCCTTATTTCAAAGGATTTTACATATTCATATAATGCATCACCTTTGATAGGACATGATGGAATATCAAATTTTCCGCTTTTGATCTCTTCCAACATCAATTCAGGAGTCATGTGCTGATATTTAGCTCTGAATTTTAAATCCAATGGATCATCAATATAATAATAATTACCAAGACTTTCCTTTAAATGATGATCACTGTCCTTATAGGTTTCCTTTCCTTCTTTTAAGATTTTATCAACAAAATCTAAGTAACATTGACCAATAGATAACATAATAAACGTTCCTTAAAATTATAATTAAAAATAATCTAAATCTTTTAAAAAATTCAATAGTTTTTTAGATTATATAACTAATAATAGTATATATTTTCATGATTATAAATATTATGAAAAAATTTGAAAAAATGAAAAAAATTATGGAAATCGAATGAGAATATGAGTGAATTTGATTGATTTTTTAGAAAAATTTAATAAAAATTATATATTGAGAAAATATAAATATATTATATTAAAATTAAGATAAGGTGAAACCGTGGAAAAGCCACAATTAGTGAATTTTATAGCTAAAGTTCTTGAGGATTCTGGCTTTAAAGTTTATAAAAATTTTAAGACATCCCAACAGGTTGTAGACATATATGCAATCCTTCAAACATCCATGGGGGATTTTGGTTTAGTGGTTGCATGTAAAAACTACGATAAGGACTGGGAAGTTGGAATCGATGTTTTAAAGGAAATGGAATTTATAGGTAAAAAACTTAGAGCCTCTAAAGTAGCTATTGTAACCAGTTCCGGTTTTTCCTCTCAAGCAAAAAGATATGCTGAAGAGAGAAAGATCAAGCTCATTGATAGAAACAACCTTGTCACTTTAGCTAAAAAATATTCAAATAAAAACAAAGAAACTAAGTCAAGATTAGACCGTGGAGCAAACAGATTAACAGATATTGATAGCGATTCTTTCTATCATAGAGATGTTAACAGAGAATATATTGACAACACATCAAATTATAGGGATTATGATGATGACAGGTCATATAACAGACTTCAAGGTGCCTATGAAGGTTATGAGGAATTCTCTGAAGACATGGAATATTATGAGGATGAAGTCGGCGGATTGGAATTAAGTCATTACAGTGAATATGATGATGACCTTTACCGTGCTGAGTTCTTAAATAAAACTCCTAGAGACAACTATTCCGGACCAACTGGCACACTATTTGCAAGTCGTCAGCAACAAGCTCCTAAAAGAAGAAGAGCACCTTCCCTTTCAGGAAACAGAAGACCTAAATCACTTAGCCAAGGAAGCAATAGGTCTACCAGCAATCATAGTTTCTTCTCATCTTCTGACAATGCTTTAAGCAATTATGGAGGACGTGTTCCTCAAAAGCCAAGCAAACCATGGGGAGAGATTTTAAAACCTATATTAGCTAATCCTATAGCGGCTGTTGCTGTGGTAGTGCTTATTTCATACTTAATTGGATTTATCCTTGGAAAAATAATAAAAGTTCCTACAGGATACTTAGGTATTGCTGAACTTTTAATTGCATTGATATTATCCTATGGAATTGTACTATATTCAGATAAAGATGCAGATGTTTTAGTAAAAGGAACAATCGTGTTCTTTATTTCATTAGTAATAATCATGATATTGATTGTTGCTTTCTAGATTAGTGCTTTTACACAAAAGCGTTTCAACCCAATCTTAATTTAATTTTTTAAACCACCATTTTTCTTTTTTCATTATTTTTATTTAAAAAATTTCTTATTTCATCTTTTTTTTTTGATTTTAAA
>JAEEWY010000047.1 GCA_016291275.1 Methanobrevibacter sp.
GTGATCCTCTCGTTGTAAGCGAGATATCATACCCCTAGACCACGGAACCATTGCAAAAAAATAGAATTAAAGTTTGTAAAAAAAATTAATTCAAAAAAGAAAATAGAGTGGTTCCGACGAGATTCGAACTCGTGATCCTCTCGTTGTAAGCGAGATATCATACCCCTAGACCACGGAACCATACTACATAATAAATATTGTTAACATCTTATTTAAAACTTTCGATGGAAAAGGATTTAAATAAAAATCATTTTTTTAAATTTGGAAAAAACAAGAGATAAATGAATAAAAAACAAAAATATCTGATGAAAAATCCTTATAATAAGCAATATATTTAAAATATAAGAAATAAATAATTAATAAAGGAATTATTTTTTAAAAACTTTTAATCAAGCCCAATTGCTGATTAAAAAAACAATCCCTTAAACTAACTACATTGACATAAAATTTGACATTAAACAAAATACTTTTAAAAAAACAAAAGGTGAAAAAATGGCATTTGATGAAAATTTAAAAGTTTGGATGGACGGAGAGTTTGTAGCATTAAAAGATGCTAAAATCAGCGTTCTCTCTCACGTAGTCCACTATGGAACTGCAGTATTTGAAGGTATAAGATGTTATGAAACTGAAAATGGACCTGCTGTATTCCGTTTAAAAGAACACGTACAAAGATTATTTGATTCCGCTAAAATTTACAAAATGGAAATTCCATTTACTCAAGAAGAAATCTGTGATGCAATCATAGAAACCATTAAGGAAAACAACTTAAAAGGCTGTTACATCAGACCAATTACCTACAGAGGCTTTGGTGAATTAGGTGTAAACCCATTAAACTGTCCTGTAAACACCACCATTGCTGTATGGGAATGGGGAGCATACATTGGAGAAGAGGAAATGGAACAAGGTGCAAACATCGGTATTTCCACTTGGAGAAAACCAGCACCAGGTACATTACCTGTTCTTGCAAAAGCTGCAGCTAACTACATGAACTCCCAGCTTGCTAACTTGGAAGCAGGAGAACACGGTTACGATGAAGCTATCCAATTAGATTATCACGGACATGTTGCAGAAGGTAGTGGAGAAAACATTTTCATAGTAGAAGATGGCAAACTCATCACTCCTGACTTAGGTTCTTCCATCCTTAGAGGAATTACCAGAGACAGCATCATGACCATTGCAAAAGACTTAGGCTATGAAGTTTCTGAAGAAACCATCTCAAGAGAAAGATTATACTTAGCTGACGAAGTGTTCTTCACTGGAAGTGCAGCAGAAGTTACTCCAATCCGTGCAATCGACAACAGACAAATCGGTATCGGATCCAGAGGTCCTGTAACCAAAGAATTGCAAGAAAAATACTTCGATGCAGTATATGGAAGATCTGAAGACATTCATAATTGGTTAACTTATGTCGAATAGACATGAGTTAATTAAATTTTTTTTAAATCTTTTTAAAACTTAACTAATTTAAAATTCTTATAAAAAAATAAACGAGTTGAAATAATGGACATTATACAAGCAATAATCATTGGACTTGTCCAAGGATTAACTGAATTTCTACCGGTAAGCAGTTCTGCTCATTTGATCTTTGCTCAACAGGCATTAGGTGTGGCTGATGTAGGGCTCGCTTTTGATGTATTATTGCATGTAGGAACTCTTGTAGCAGTTATAGTATATTTCTTTAATGATATTGTAAACATGATTAAAGGATTCCTTTTAAGTCTTGTTGATTTGAAGAATGGGAATTTCATGGGAGAACTCAAAAAAGACCCTTATAAGAAATTGGCTTGGCTTACAATATTGGCTACTATCCCTATAGGGATTGTAGGAGTCCTGTTTAACGATATTGTTGAATCAATGTTTATGGGATTGACCGTACCTGCATTCCTATTATTGATAACTGGTTGTCTTTTATATGTATCTCAAAGAATGAACAGCGGCAGAATAGATGTTAGAAACATAACCCTTAAAGAAGCACTTATCATGGGATGCGGACAAGCATTAGCTATTTTGCCTGGACTTTCCCGTTCAGGAACTACAATAGCTGCTGGATTGTTTGCAGGATTGGATAAGGAATTTGCTGCTAAATTCAGTTTCATCTTATCAATTCCAGCAATCTTAGGTGCAGCGGTTTTCCAACTTAAGGATTTAAGTGGAGGAAGTGTTGAAATAGGAGCATGCATTGCAGGATTTATTGTTGCAGCTATTTCAGGATACTTGGCTATAAGCTTCTTGCTTAAGATCGTTAGAGAAAAAAGCTTGGACATATTCGCTTACTACTGTTGGATTGTAGGAATAATCGTATTGGTTGGTAGTTTAATACTTTAATCAGCTTTAAAAAAAAAGTTTAGAGAATATTTCTCTAAATTTTACTATTTTTATTTTTTATTTATTTCATGAATTTTATTATATGCTCATTTTAAAAATTATTATATTCCTATTTAAAAATAGCTATTTTTAATTTTCTATTGTAGAAAAAATTTTTGATAAAAAAAGGAAAAATAATGAGTTTTTCAATAAAAATAAAATTTAAAACTCTTTTTTTAAAAAATTAAAAATTGAAAAAATAAAGAAAAAATAGTTTTTAAAAAATATATTGTATATACTTTGTATACAATTAAAGCTCAACTTTTATACCCATGATTTCTCTTTTTCCATGAGCAATATCCCTTGCTATTTGAGCTGCACCAATAGCTCCAGATTCACTGGAAATGATCTTTGTTGGGTACTTGTTCTTGAAGTACTTGTTCAACTCCTTTTCAAAATCAACAGGATCTTTCATTGAACCCATTGAGCCTGTAAGAACAATGCCTTCAATCTCATTTTTGCTCACTGCAATGAGTCCTGCTATTTCCATAGCCACAGTCATTATCATGGTGTCAATAGCAAGCTTTGCTTTCTCATCACCCTTTCTGTAATTGTTTAAAAGCTCATCCTTCATGAATGCAACCTTATTGTCAATTCCAGCTATTTTTATAGCACCAGCATGTGAGAAGCATTCATTTGCTGTGCGTTTTCCATCATCAATGTCTCTAATCATTTCCAAATCGAGAGGTCCGTGAACAACCCCCATAGCACCGCAACAGGCATCAATGGCACCCTTGATTATTCCATCCTCTATAAGCAAGTCAACGCTGTTGGAGCTTATGTCTGCAACAATCATGTTTTCCCAATTGGTCTCAAGATAAGCGTTGTAGACAATGCTAATCTTTTCAGGGCTTGCATGATGGGAATATGCCGCTCTGAACAATGGGTCTAGCCACTCGCAATTCTTATGGATTCCTGGAATCATCAAGACAGGCAAATTGGCATTTTCAATTTCTGAATATACTGATGTTCCTCCACCAGTTACCTTGCCTGCACCTCCAATTGAAAGAATTCCTCTGTTCTCAACCCTCTCCATTGGAAGAATGGAGCTGATTCCATCTCCCATAGCATAAGTGATAATCATTAATTCAATATCATCCAAGTCTACACGCTTGGACAATTCTTCAATGGCTGACACTTTTCCAGCCTTACTATCTTCACGGGATATCTTAAAAACATCAAGAACCTCTGTGTCATTCATTATAGCAAATGAAATTCCAGTAGTTCCATGATCCATACCTACATATACCATTTTAATCACAAATTTAGAATTAAATTAAAAAAATCTAGACTAATCTTTAGTTAATTTAGATATATTTGGCATAGTTTAAAAACTTTTATATAATATTTAAAAAAAGCAGAAAGTTTTTAAAAAGTTTAAAATAAGAAAATTTGATAAAAATAGATTATAATATTGTAAAAATAATTAAAAAAAGAAAAAAGAAAGAAGAGAAACTATTCGTCTTCTTTTTGTAATCCACAAGCAATTCTTAATCTTTTACCGACAATTTCGATGTCTTCTTTTTCTTCAGCAGCTCTCATTTCTTTTAAGTTTGCTGCATCAGTTGCGTTTTCATCTGCAAATTGTTTTTTGAAGGTTCCATCTTGGATTTCAGTTAAGATTGCTTTCATTTCAGCTTTAGTAGCATCAGTGATAATTCTGTTACCTCTGGTTAATCCACCGTATTCAGCAGTGTTACTTACATCATGCCACATTCCAGCCATACCGTTTTCGTAGATGTCATCTACAATGAGCTTTACTTCGTGACAGGTTTCAAAGTAAGCGATTTCAGGTTGGTAACCTGCTTCTACTAAAGTTTCAAATCCTGCTTTGATAAGTGCACTGAGTCCACCACATAATACTGCTTGTTCACCGAATAAGTCAGTTTCAGTTTCTTCTTGGAAGGTGGTTTCAATTACACCTGCTCTGGTAAGACCAACAGCTTTTGCCATACCTAATGCGATTTGCAATGCGTCACCGGTAGCATCTTGTTCAATAGCTACTAAACCAGGAATACCGAAACCGTCTAAGTAAGTGGTTCTTACTCTAGATCCAGGTCCTTTAGGTGCAAACATTACAATGTTTACGTCTTCTCCAGGTTGGATTAATCCAAAGTGAATGTTGTAACCGTGAGAGAATGAAATAGTGTTTCCAGCTTCAACATAAGGAGCGATTTGTTCTTTGTAAACTTTTTCTTGGGTTTCATCTGGTAATAATATGTGGATAATGTCTGCAGCTTCAGCAGCTTCTTCAATAGTTTTAACATTCATTCCATCATCAACAGCTTTTTGCCAGGATGAACCTCCTTCTCTAAGACCAACAATTACATTTAATCCACTGTCAGCCATGTTTCTAGATTGACCACGTCCTTGACTTCCGTAACCGATTACAGCAATGGTTTTGTCTGCAACGACTTCTGCGTCAACATCGTCATCATAATACATTTTCATCTTTATAACTCCTTTAAGTTTTTTTAATAATTTTGTAAATTTAATAGTTAATGATTTATCGCTTTATTTTTTTTAAACAATAAACCAATATATTCAATAGAGAAATTAGTTTATTGAAACGTTTACTAATTTGAGTATTAAATATAATGTTTATATATTTAATTTAATAGTTTATAAAACTTATCAATATGATTAATAGCATAATTAATAGCTAGTTAAAAAGGCTAGTGAAAAAACAATTTTTCATACATTTTTATGCAACAATTATATATTGATAAAGACATATAATGAAATACTATAAGAATTATTTTTAGATATGAGAATTATTTTTAGAAAATGTTATGATTAAGGGGAAAAGGATTAATGAGCGAAAATAAAGAAAAGAATGAAAATATTGAAGTGATTACAGGAGATCCGAAAAGGGCTATAAGAAAGCTTAGTGTACCTATGATGGTTTCCATGCTCTTGATTATGATGTATAACCTTGCAGACAGCATATGGGTAGCTGGTATCGGTTCAGATGCATTGGCTGCAATTGGATTCATCACACCACTCTTCATGGTTCTTGTAGGGCTTGGAAACGGTATCGGTTCAGGTGCAAACTCACTTATAGCAAGATATATCGGTGCAAATAATTTTGGACAGGCAAACAATGCAGGTTTGCATGCAATCGTACTTTCAATAGTTGTATCTCTCATATTTACAGTTATAATGACTGTATTGATGGTTCCAATTCTTCAACTTATGGGTGCAGGAGATACAATAGGATATGCACTCGATTACGGTTACATTATCTTTGGATTCCTATTCATCTTTGTTTTCTCAGGAGTATTGTCTGCAATATTCAGATCTGAAGGAGATATGAGAAGAGCTACAATAGCTATTGCAGTTACAGCTATACTCAACATTATCTTAGACCCTATTTTCATTTATGTATTGGATTTAGGAATCGTAGGAGCTGCATGGGCAACAATCATCTCATGTACAATGTCAATTCTTGTTATGAGCTATTGGATTTGGGGTAAAAAAGACCTTTTCCTTGATTTGAACCCTAAAAACTTTAAATACAATAGCGGAATTCTGATTGATACCCTTCAAGTGGCTATCCCTTCAACCCTTGAAAACGTGATCTTTTCAGCACTTGCAATCATAATCAATTCAATGCTTGTTATTACAGCGGGAACTGATGCGGTAGCTGTATATACCGCTTCCATGAGGATTGTTCAATTATGTATGATACCATTGATAGGTATTGGAACAGCTGTTCTTACAGTGGCAGGGGTGGCATACGGTGCACACAATTATAAAAACCTTAAGATTGGGCATAGTTACTCCATCAAATTAGGATTTGCAGTATCAATCTTGCTTGGAGCAATCATGGTCATTTTCTCAAGCCAAATCGCTACAGCATTCAGTTATACAAATGCAAGTGCAGGACTTTCATCACAAATCGCAACTGCAATCAGCATACTAAGCTTTTTCGTGCTTGCAATACCTCATGGTATTATGTCTTCAATGATGTTCCAAGGAGTTGGAAAGGGAACATACTCACTTATCATTACCCTTCTTAGATCACTCATTTTAGAATCTGTTCTAGCATACTTATTCTGCTTTATCTTTGGATGGGGAGTTGTTGGAATATATGCTGGAGTAGTGCTTGGTTGTTTCCTTGGAGGAACAGTTGGATATGTATGGGCTAAATTCTTCATTAAAAAGTTCGAAAAGATATCCAAAGACAGATACGATGGTGTAGAGTCATAAAAAGATAAATAAAACTAAATAAAAAAGTTTTTTTAAAAAATTATTAAAAATAGATAAATAAAATAATTAAAAATTGGTTTTATTTTAAAAAATAAAAAAGTAGTTAAGAGAAATACCCTTAACTAGTGATGACCTCTTGCTATAGCAGTAGGTCCAGTACGAGCTATTTTCTTGATTCCGAATGGCTTAAGCAATCTTAAGAATGAATCAATCTTTTCAGGATTGCCTGTAACTTCCATTGTAATGAAATCATCACATACATCAATGATCTTTGCCTTGAAAATATCTGCATACTCTATAATCTCAGACCTTGATTTTTCTCGTGTGGTCTTAACTTTAACCAAACAAAGCTCCCTTTTCAATACGTACTCAGGGTCAAGATCCTTTATTTTTACAACATCAACAAGCTTGTGCAATTGCTTGATGACTTGTTCCAAGACCTTTTCATCACCTTTTACAACGAAAACCATTCTAGCCAAACCTTCAACTTCAGATGCCCCTACAGTAATGCTGTCAATATTGAATCCACGTCTATTCAATAATCCTGCAACATTTTGAAGTACACCTGGCTTGTGTTCAACTAAAGTGCTGATAACATGAGATTTTTCGCTCATTCTAATTTCCTCCTTCTGCATGTTGAGAATCTTTAGAAAGTTCCACATCACCCTCATATTTATACTCACCAAGAAGGTCATTTATGCCTCCACCTGGTGGGAACATTGGAATGAACTCATTCTTCTCAACAGTAATGTCTACTAAAATAGCTTCATTATCTTTCAATGCTTTGGATAAGACCTCTTGAGTCTTGCCTACTTCTTCAACTCTTACTGCATTGATGCCATAACTTTCAGCTAATTTAACAAAATCAGGAGTACTTCCCATATCGGTTTGGGAGTATCTTTGATTATACATCTTGTTTTGCCATTGGTAAACCATTCCTAATTTTCTGTTGTTCAACATAGCGATAACTACAGGAATGTCATACTCCTTGATTGTAGCCAATTCTTGGGAAACCATAAGGAATCCTCCATCACCTACAATTGCAAGCACTGCATCATCAGGACATGCAACCTTTGCACCAATAGCTGCTGGGAAACCGAATCCCATAGTTCCAAGACCTCCTGAAGATATGAACTTGCGAGGTTTTGAAATGTCCAGGAAATGTGCTGCCCACATTTGGTGAAGACCTACATCAGTTGTTACAATGGTATCTTCAGTGATTGAGTTTGCAATTTCCTTGATTACCTGTTGAGGTTTCAATGGTATATCATCATAACTTACTCTTGGTATTGTAGATTTCTTGAATTCTACAATAGATTTTAACCAAGCATTCTTATCGCTTGGTTTTGCTTCAAGCTCTTTAATCAATTGATTTAATACAATCTTTGCATCACCTACAATAGGCAAGTCTACAGCAACATTCTTACCAATCTCTGCTGGATCGATGTCAATGTGGATAACCTTAGCGTTAGGTATGAACTCTTCCAGTTTACCGGTAGTTCTGTCAGAGAATCTGCAGCCTATTGCAAGCAAGCAGTCAGTCTTGTTGATGTTTTGGTTAGCAACTTGCTTTCCATGCATACCAAGCATTCCCATGGACAAGTCATCCTTCTCATCAACAATGCCTTTACCCATTAATGTAGTTGCAATAGGAGCATTGATCAATTCAGCAAGTTTCTTGACTTCCTCATTAGCACCAGATAATATGGTACCTCCACCTGCTAAAATGAATGGCTTATCTGCTTCAAGAAGCATTTTAGCAGCTTTTGCAATCTGTTTAGAATTACCTTTCACAGTAGGTTTATAACCAGGAGTTGGAATTGTTCCCAATACGTAATCATCCAATTCTTGCTCTTGCACTTCCTTAGGAACATCAATTAATACAGGTCCGCATCTGCCAGTTGAAGCTATTTCAAAACTGGTATTGATGATGCTTGGAATATCGTTTGCGTCTTTTGGCTGATAGGAATGTTTAGTGATAGGCATTGTAATACCCATGATGTCTACTTCCTGGAATGCATCATTACCGATTAAATTACTTACAACCTGTCCAGTAATTGCAATAAGTGGAGATGAATCCATATATGCATTTGCAATACCAGTGACCAAGTTGGTTGCACCAGGTCCGGAAGTAGCTAAACAGACACCAACTTTACCAGAAGCTCTTGCATAACCTTCTGCAGCATGTGCTGCACATTGTTCATGTCTAACAAGTATATGCCTTAAGTCTGAATCATATAGCATGTCATAAAATGGAATTACGGTACCTCCAGGGTAACCGAAAATGGTGTCAACACCTTTATCCATTAAAGCTTTAATAATAGCGTCTCCGCCTCTCATTTTCAACCATCCTTTTCATTTAATAAATTCAATAATCATGATTTTAATTTTCGAAAATCCTGTTTTGAAAAAACAAGAAATTTTCATAAAATCTTATTCAATAATTTGTAATATAATAATATATATCCTAAGATAGATATAAATATTAACATATGTTTTTTAAAAAATATATACTAATAAAAACATAAATCATAATAATTAGGATTTTAATTTTTTTATTGACATGAAAAATTAATCTGAAATATTAAACTCAAAACTCTTGAATGGAGATTAAAAATGAAAGTATTAGTTGTTGGAACCGGTGCAAGAGAACATGCAATCTGTGATGCATTGATAAAAGATGATGTAGAATTATATGCTTACATGAGCAAGAACAATCCTGGAATCAGTAAAATATCCACTTTTAAGAAGGGAGATGAAGGGGAAGTTGATGAAGTGGCTAAATTCGCAAAGGAAAATGGAATCGAATTGGCTGTCATCGGACCTGAAGCTCCTCTTGGAAAAGGAATTGTAAATGCTCTTGAAGCGGTTGGAGTCCCTTGTGTTGGACCAGCACAAGAATCTGCAAGAATTGAAACTGACAAATCATTTATGAGAAACCTCTTTGAAAAATACCAAATCAAAG
>JAEEWY010000048.1 GCA_016291275.1 Methanobrevibacter sp.
CTTTCTTCTCGGTGATTTTTCCAATATAAACTCCTTCGTGGCCAGAACTTTCTCTTCCTAAAACCTGTCCCGGCTTTTGATTAAGGATATAACCGTCAGTGAATTGCCTATTGAAAACGAGACTTAAGTCCTTGTCATAATCTCCTTCATCACCATCAATCAAGTGTCTGTATGCATTTGTGATTGTTCCCACATAATCTGCAGATTTCATTCTTCCTTCCAACTTAAGTGAAAAGACTCCTGCATCTTCTATCCTGTCTAATCCTTTGTAAACTGCAAGATCGTGAGTAGACAATAAATAACCGTTTCCAACATTGTAGTTTTTATATTTCAATTTGTATTGCTTACGGCAAGGCTGTGCACATGCTCCTCTGTTTCCACTTCTTCCGCTGTTGTATGATGAGATGTAGCAGTTTCCACTGAAACAGTAGCATAGGGCTCCATGCCCAAAGACTTCAAGTTCCATATTGATGTTGGATTCCTGCAATTTCTTTGATATTTCAGCTATTTTGTCAACGCTTATTTCACGTGGGAAAACTATCCTTGAGACATTGTTTTCAACAGCCCATAAAATACAATCATAATCGCTTAATGTCATTTGTGTGGAAGCATGGACTTCAAGACCTGGAATAAGGTTTTTAATGAGTTCAATGATTCCTAAGTCCTGTACAATTACCGCATCAACGCCTATTTTGTATAGGTAGAACAAGTATTTCACAACGTCTATGACTTCAAAGTTGTTTATCAAGGTGTTTACGGTTACATGTATTTTTGCTCCATTCAAGTGAGCGTATTCCACACTTTTTTCTATCTCTTCCAGAGTGAAGTTTTTGGCAAATGCTCTTGCTCCAAACCTTTCTCCAGATATGTATACTGCATCAGCCCCTGCATTGATTGCTGTGACCAATATGTCATAGTCTCCTGCAGGTGCCAATAATTCAGGTAATGTCATTAAGTAATCTCCTATAATTTTGATTGTTTTTATGATTGTATTTTTTATTTAATTAGTTAATTTGATAATATTTTTTTTAAAATAATTTAACTATTAATAGGTTTGTTAATTTTATTATATACATATTTTTAATATTATAATAATTATTGATAAGTAATATTATAAAATATTTATATTGATTATTGTGATAGCTTGTGAAAACTAATAAAATTTCAATAGAATTATATATTTTTAAAAATAAATTCTATTCTATGTATCTTGTATTGGAAGGAATAGATGGTGCTGGAAAATCAACTCAAATCAAAATGTTAAAGGAATGGCTTGAAAGCAATGGATTAAGAGTTGAAACAATTGTTGAACCAACCGATTTGGAAGTTGGAAAGCTTATTAGAAAGTTTTTGACTCGCTCTGATGCTACAAGTGACACCATGCAAAAGACATTAGGCCTATTGTTTGCAGCAGACAGACTAATTTTAATGGATAAGATTGAACAATTGGAAAAAGACAATGTTGTAGTCATAAGTGATAGGTCCTTCTATTCCAGCTTATCATATCAAGATCCTCAAGATTGGATTAAAGAGATAAATAAGTTTGCTAAAATTCCTGATTTGGTTTTGCTCTTAGATTTGGATGTTAAGAAATCCGTTGAAAGATGTGATGGAACAGATGAATTTGAAAATGAAGAGTTCCTCACTGGAGTAAAACAGAATTATTTGGATTTGGCAAACTCCAATGATAACTTTAAGATAATCGATGCAAATAATGGTCCGAATAAGGTCTCTTCTGACATTAAAAAAGCAGTTGCACCATTATTTGATATTTGTAAGGATTGTATTTTATAATCTAAAAATAGAAAATTTAAGAATATGCTCTTAAATTATTTATTAAATTTTATCTAATTTTATTTTTAAAAATAAGGAAGTAAAAAGTAAAGATAAAAATTAAAGATAGGAATTAGATTATCTTCTATCTAATTCATCTAATCTTTCTTTCATTACTTTAACAATGTAATCTTGTGCTTTTTCAAGTTCTTCTTTTGTACCTTGGAGTTTTGGTCCAAATTCAGTTTGCTTAAGTTCAACATCAAACTGTTCAATAACATGAGCAAGCATTTGTTCTCCAATACCGTTGGTAAGTTTCATTTCATATACTGGTTCTTCTTCCATTCTATCCCTCTTTTTAATCTTTTTTTAAAAATTAATAATTATAATTTTTTAATTTTATTTTAATTATTCTTGTGATTCCATAAAGTCTCTAACTGGTTTTAAGAAATCAATTAAGTATTGTGTAATTGCATTTTTCAAGTCCATTGGGTGCAAGTTCTCTTCACCATACATTTTGTACAATTCATCTTTAGTGAGTTCAAGATTTCCACCGAATTTCTCAGGTCTTTCTATAAGCAAAGTGTCTTGTTGGCTGAATACAAAGTGATCTGCAATTTCCAAAATAGGGTTTCCTTCAGTTTCTCCCATAGGGCAGTAACTTTTCTTGATTTTGTCCTTGATTGTCTTTTCATCATCATCAACAGCGATGTAGTTTCCTTTGCTTGAGGACATCTTGTCATCACCGTCAAGACCATGAATCAAAGGAGTGTGAATACAGACAGGTGCTTCTTTTCCTATTCTTGGTAAGTTTTCCCTTGCTAACATTTGGATTTTTCTTTGTTCCATACCACCTAATGCAACATCTACTTCCAAAGCAGACATGTCTGCAGTTTGCATCAATGGATAAACTACACTAGCCACTTTTGGATTGTCATCATGTCTGCTGACTTGATCCATACTTCTTTTTGCCCTTTTTAATGTGGTTAAAGTAGCTAATTGGTAAACATCATTTGTGTATTCGCTTCCGGTTTGGAAAGATGAACCTAAGATGTATTCGGTATCATCAGCGAGTCCTAATCCTTGGAAGCATCTTTTATTGTATTCTGCAGTTTCAGCTATTTCCTCTACAGTTCCTTTTCCATTCAAGAAAGCATGATAATCTGCAAGCAAGATTTTGATTTTAAATCCTAAATCCTGTAATTGTTTAAGTTTCATTATTGTTACTGCATGACCTAAATGAATTTTTCCAGAAGGTTCATATCCAGTATAAGCAATAGGATGCTCTTTTTCAAGCTTTTCTTTCAATTCATCTACATCAATGATTTCTAAAGTTCCTTCTTGAATTAATTCAATTTTTTCTTCAATGTTCATGTAATCACACTTTTGTTTTTGTAATCGGTAATAAGATAATTATTAATTATTTTCTGTAATTGTTTTAGATAAGATATATGCTTATGATTTTTTTGTTATGATTTTAGATTATATAGATTTTTCCATCTATTTTTATAACGTCTATCTCTTCGCCAATGTTATATTTTTCCAGCTTTTCATTCATTTCCAAATCGATTGGACTGTAGTCATCTGGATCAAGAATTTGCATCATGCTTGGAGATTTTGCTGTAATGATAGCCTTTTGGATTCCTTCCAAATGTTCTATTTTTTCTATGGAATCGTATTCTCTCCATTTTAAAGCGATTATATCTTGATTTTCCAGGTTTATGACTTGAATCCTGTTTCCATCAACATCACTAACTTGATAAACATTATCATGATATTTTACGAAATCATCCTTAACGAATTTTGGAAGTCTCAATGCTATCCAAATCCTATAAAGCCCTTTTCCTGTTGATTTGTCTTCACTTATGAGTCTTGGGGATTCTTTAGTGGTTCCTCCAAACTCATCTTTAAGATGCTCTACAACTTTTTTTGCAGATTTCAAAGAGCCAATGTAATAGTCATTCCCTTCCTTAAGCCTTGCAACTTGAGGGATATAAGCCAATTTATCCTTTTTGAATTGCTTATCAAGGGTTCTATTGATTATCTCTTCAGCAATGGCGATTTCCTCATCTTTAAGTTCCCTATCATCTGCACGCAATTGAATTACCGCTTCATAGTATCCTGCATTTCTTTTACTGCAGTCAGGGCAAACTGAGTAATTGATCTTTACATCTGGAGTGTGTGTTTCAACCACTTCTTCTCCTAAAACAGTTGCAATAGCTTCAACATAACATTCTGCAATTGTTCCTCTCATCTGGTCGATTTCAAGTTCTATCTCCTCATTTTCAGCCAAATCGGAAATGGTGATGTTTCTTTCCAATGTTCTATAGATGATTTCCTCTTCAGGAATGTACTCATCTTTCCATTTTCCTTCTTCTAATTTGGCATTGCAGTGCTTGCAGATGGTTACAGTGATATTTTCTGGAATTTCCATTAGTTGGAATTTCTTTAAAAAACAGTTTTTGCAGATTCCATCTATCATTTCAACGTCTGTTGCACCACATTCTGGACAAAACATTTTAAAACACTCATAAGATGTAAAATTGAATAAAATTAATGATTTAGTTTAAGTTAAATGACTATTAAATTTTTTTAAAAATAAAAAATATAAAAGAAGAGAATTTATAATGGCTTAAGTGGAGCTTTTGCACCACATGCAGCGCATTTTAAGATAAAGATTCTGTCTTCTCTTATGATCTGAGTATCCGGTCTGTTACATTCATGGCAGATAACATATTTTTCAATGTATTCATCGATTCTCTCATTGATTAGGAAATGATTGAATTTACCTTGCAAGATTGCTCTTACTCCTTCTAAGTTACCTGCAGTACCTAATTCTCTTAATAAGTATTTTAATACATGTTGTGGGTCTCTGTTTAATGAGTCAGCCACATCTTTGAAATTTTGAATAAAGGTTCTATTACCTTGAATAACAGAGTATGCTTTTACAGGTTCAAATCTTTTTGTTTCAAATACCTCAGGAGGCAATTGATCAATAGCTCTGTTTAATAAGTTTTCATATTCATCCATTTTTTCACCTCTTTGGAATAGTAAAATTAATTTATAAGTAAGTATAATCAAATAAAATTTATGATAAGTATTTATAAAATTAGTATTTGAGTTATATTAATATAAAATATATTTTTTATCATTTATTAATGTATTTATTATATAATAATTTATATAAAGAAAAATCTTATATTTTTGATAAATAAATTAAAAAAATTTCAATGAAATTTTGAAAATAAAAAAATAGAAAAATGCTTGAAAATTATCAAGCATAAAATTTAATTTTATTTAGTGGTTTTTGCACTGTTTTAATCTTCCAGTCTTTTTACCACACCGTGATGAGGTTCATAAATAATTCCTTTAGATCTGAGTATTCTTAAGATCTCATCTGTTTTCTCTTCACTCATCTCGTGGTTTTCAGCAAGATGATCTTTTAGGATATTCACTGGAACTTCAACGAATTCTTCTTCCAATGCTTTTATCGCTTCTTGCACTACACGCATCTTATCTCTTTCAGATGTTGGAGTTCTTCCTTCAACTCTTGCAATATCGATTTTACCTGTGTCAGGATCCATTCCGATTTTCTCTAAACATCTTCTTTGCAAGTTAATTGCTCTATGAGCATCTGAAGCTTCAACCTCATTTTTAAGTTGAAGTTTTGCGCTAGCTTCAGCTAAACGAATGGTTGCTTCCAATTGCCTTGGAGTGATAGGTACAGGAGTGCCTTCTTCCATGCCTCCAGTTCTCACAGATACATAAAACTCTTCCAATACCTTATTTGCCGCATCTGTAAGTACAGGATGGATATTTTTACGTGCATAAGCGATATATTTTCTCAATAGTTCTGGCTCTATATCATATGCTATGTTAGAGTACTGGTGAGTCTTAAGAATATGCTGAGCCAATTCCCTATCCTTTTCAACATCTGGCTTGTCTTCAATTACAAATATTAAATCGAAACGAGAAAGAATTGGTGAAGGTAAGTCAATTTGGTTTGCTAAAGTCTTGTATCTGTCAAAAGTACCAAATTTAGGGTTTGCAGCTGCAAGAACTGAACATCTTGTATTCAATGTTGCCATGATTCCTGCTTTCGCAATACTTACTGTTTGCTGTTCCAATGCTTCGTGAAGTGCAGATCTGTCTTCTGAACGCATCTTATCCAATTCGTCAACACATACGTTACCTTGGTCCCCAAGTACTAATGCACCTGCCTCAAGAGACCATCCTCCAAGTTCATCTCTAACTGCAGCTGCAGTTAATCCGGCACCAGATGTACCTTTACCACTGGTGTAAACACTTCTTGGAGCTAATTTTGAAACGTATTTGAGTATTTGGGACTTACCGATACCTGGGTCCCCGACAATAAGAATGTGAAGGTCTCCTCTTAAACGAGTCCCGTCCTCTAATTGTTGCACTGTTCCACCGAAGAGCTGCAATGCAATAGCTTCCTTTACATCTCTGTGACCTTTGATTGAAGGTGCAGTGGAGTTAATGATTTTATCGTGTATATGAGGGTCTCTGGACAATTCCAAGATTTTTTCCTCATCCTCTTCACTAAGTTCCAATTCCTCAAATTCCTGTTCCAATGGCTCTATATGATTTACATAGATGTAGTTTTTGAATTTTCCACTTCTTTCTTCCCTAAATGTCTTTAGGGTTCCTGTGATTCTAACTTTATCTCCAGGATTCAATTCATCTACCAAATCATCTTCTAAAACCAAAAGCATTTGTTTTGGTTCGGTTCCTCCAGAGAGGTTTTCCAAAGGTTCCTGCATTCTAGCGTTTTGTGTATCAATATATATTGAATCCTCTTGAAGCAATCTAAAGGATCTTCCACCACATTCGCTACATAATGAAGGGTCCATAATATGGTTTCCAGAGTGTTGTTCCACTTCAGTAATCCTCATGCAACCTCTACATTCAAATTTCGCTGTTTCAATACGTGGGCGAATCTCATCAGTTTTCCTTATGATCCCATCAGCAGATACAAAGTTACCGATATATTTACTTAAGAGATCGCTTAATGGAATGTTGTTTGTGAGATTTTCAAATCTGATGTTCAATTCCATATCTTCCTTCATCAACGGATCGATATTTTTAATAGCCTTTTGTGAAGCTGAAATAACCTCTTCAGGCTTTGTTATCAATAAGTCTGCTAAATCCGGATCGAACTTCTCTAATTCTTCGTAATTGACTGTAAGTGACCTTTCATCAGGATATTTTTCTAAAATTTCAAATACATCATCTTTGTAAATTGTTGAGAAAAATTCTTCAAATTGTGCAAGTGATGCTTTTGTTTTGTTAGTGGAATTCATTGTAATATTGTTTTTATATTTAATATTATAAAAGTTTAATTAATTTTTTAATTTTTCATTAAAATCGCTTTGAAAAATTGTTATGATTTCGTTATAATTTTTTATGAAAATTGATAGTTTTATTTGTAAAATTGTCTTAATTTCATTAAAATCTTAAAATAAATTGATAATTTTAAATATGTGTAAACTTAAAAGTATTAATAATGCTATTTACTTTTTAAATAATATTATGGTGAATTTATGAGAAAATCAAGATTGAGTCTATTCAAATCAACTTCTATGTTAATTTCTGTTTTAGGAGTGATAATGATTATAGCTACTGTTGCTGCAGTTGCTTATGTTGGTTTTAGCGTAGTTTCTTCTAGTTTAACTGGAGGAATTTCTTCAGGTACTCAATATGACCAGTTAGCTGAATTGAAGAATAATTATTCTAATTTGGAAGTTCAATATAATGAAACTGGTAATAAGATTTATATGATGAACAATATCACTTTAGAAAGAGAATATGTGAATGCCCAAGTGGAACTTGTAAGAGTTAAAAATGATATAAGTGATGTTGAGAGTGCATTATCTATGGGTAAACCAGCTTCAGAAGTTGATAAAAGATTACAACTAGCAAGAGACGATTTAAAAATAGCTCAAGAAGCTTATAACAGTTTATCAGTTAAATAAATTTTTTATTTAACTTTCTTTTTTTATTTTTTAGTTTTATTTTTTATTTTTTAGTTTTATTTTTTATTTTTTAGTTTTAGTTTTTTTAGATTTTTTATATTTTTAATAGTTTAATAGCTATTTTTTTACTATTTAAACTATTTAAACTATTTTTAAAAATTTTTAACTATTTTGATATTATACTTATTTTTTCTTTTTAGGTCCTTTTCTATAGCCTAAACCTACAATATACATTTCCTTGCTTTTTTGTCTTGAGGATGGAGGTTTAGTTGATTTGACCTTTCTGAAATCGTATTTTATGCTGTCTAAAAGACGTTTGTATTCTGATCCTTGAAATGCCTTTATCACTAGATTTCCTTCGGTTTCAAGGATGTTGTCTGCAATTTTGAATACTGTTTCAACAAGATCTACAGACCTTAAATGGTCGAGGTCTTTCACTCCAGTCAATGAAGGTGCAGCATCTGACATTAGAACCTTCACTTTACCGTTTGTCAATTCCATTATCTTTTCCTGAACAATCTCTTTTGTGAAGTCCCCTCTAATTCCATAATAATTAGGTTCGTGGAATGGCTTGATTCTATTTAAATCGACTCCTACAACGATTCCCTCTTCACCTACCTTTTCCAATGCCACCTGGGACCATCCACCTGGGGCAGCACCTAAGTCCACTACAGTGTCCCCTTCCTTAATGATCTTGTATTTCTTATCAAGTTGCTTAAGCTTATATGATGCTCTTGAACGATACTCTTCACTTTTAGCTCTTTTGTAATAAGGGTCATTCTTCTTTTCCACTTGCCATCTGCTTCCCATTTTAATCCCTCTTCTTATCCTTTTTCGCCTTCTCTTCATAAAAATTCAATGCAGAACAGACAGGCCTTCCAGTTTGAATGAATTCTATGCTTATGTCATTGCCGTTTATTTCCATCAATGCAACTGATGGGTCTGATAATCTTGGGTTTGTTGGACTTCCCGGATTTACTAAAATGACATTTTTAATCTTTTCAAGTTGTGCAATATGTGAATGTCCACTTACGAGAATGTCAACTTCCAATTGCAATGCATGGTAATATAATTGTTGTGTGTCTCCTCTAGGATAAACTTCGCCATGTATTACTCCAATCTTATGGCCTTCCGCTTCTATGATTTCAGAAGGTGGCAAGTCAATCTCTCCATGAACCCTATCCATATTCCCTTCAACAGCAACTACAGGAGCTATTGTCTCCAATTCATCAATAACGCTTTGGCTGGTTATGTCTCCTGCATGAATGATCAAGTCAACTCCTTCAAAGGTTTCCAGAACCTTTTCAGGAAGCTTAATTCTCCTATCTGGAATATGGGTATCTGATATTAATCCAATCAACATATTTTCACATTAAATAGTAATTTTAAAATAATTATGATGAAATTTATCATCAATATTTTGAAATGATTTATTCGTTTTCGTCTAACAATAATAATTTTGTTTACTATTGATTATATAGTTTATTAGAAAATTGCTTAGAAGATTGCTGTTTCAGTCCAATCATTTTAATTTTCTTCGCACTATTTTAGTTCTATAATATATGAATTAAAATTTAATAATAAAACTTTATAAGTTTATAAAAATATAATATAATTATT
>JAEEWY010000049.1 GCA_016291275.1 Methanobrevibacter sp.
CTATCAGGAATATTAAGAGTACAACGCCTTCACCAATCAATTGGAATGCTTGTTCATGCAATAACATAATTTTCAATTCTATAATTTTTAAATAAATTCATTTAATACTATTTTATTTTATATATATAAAACTTTTTAAAATAAAATAATAAATATTAAGAAAAAATAAAACATGAAATTTTAGAAAAGATAATCTATTTTTTAAAAAAAATAAGATAAAATTATTTATAAAAATGCTTAAAATGGCTCAATCTTATAGTTCTTGACTTCCCCTTCAATAACAACACCATCTTTGGATTTGACTATATTCAATCCTGATAAGCTGTCACAGGAGCATAAGATATCCTGTTCAGGGTGTGTTCCAGGAACTATTCCACAGTCCAATCTAACGTTTTCCCCTACTGAAAGTACCATCTTAAGCCTTTTTGAGGATGGATGGTCCTTTGGAAGAACAAGTATAGGTGACTCAATATCCCTTGTTAGATATGCCAAGGATCTTATTCCCTTTTCATACTTTTCACCTAAATTAAATGAAGAAACAGCTATTAAATCATCTTCTTCAAGGTATTGGACGATTTCATCACTGTCTGGAGTGCCTATAAATAGCATCTTTTCCTCTCCTGCCTTAACTATTCCTACCATACCGCTTTCACCAAGCAAAAAGAGTATTTCATCCTTTGTAAACTTAATTTCAGTTTCCATCATATCCCCACAATTTTCGATATTAATCTAAATCAAAACCTAAAATAGTCTGCAATAATCTAAAAAAAGTAAAATAATTCATAAAAAAAGTTAAAGAGCAAATTAAAATTTACTCTTAACACTTAAAAAGCAATAGGTTTATTCTTGTGCTTCTACATTGTCACTTTGACAGGAAGGACAGATAACCTTTTTACCTAATCCTTTAAAGTCATTTCCACAATCTAAGCATTTATATTTCTTTGTTTTCAATTTTTTCATTGAAAGTTCAGCCATTGGGCCTCCAGAACTACACATAATATCACCTTTTATTAAAACAGTCAAATAGAAATTTTAACTATTGTTAATAAGTAATTGTTTATATGTTCATTTTAGTATTTATTATTTTATATTTGAAATCAATTACTCATAGTACTTCATTAATTGACTTGATTCCTCAGTTGATTCAAATTCATCTATGAAGTTCTTTAAATCCTTGATAAACTCTTCTTTCCTTTTATCTAAGTCTTCAATAGATGAATAATCCTTTTTAATGGTTAAATTCATTAGAATATCATCTGTTTCAAGAGTAATTTTAGGAAAATCCCTATTTAAATCATCATCAGAGTTATTTAAATTATTTAGATCTCCCTCATCAGAGTTTGAAATTAAATTGTCAAAATCATTGAATTCAATGGAATCATCATCAAAGATAGGTTTGCTGTTTTCCAATTCCTTCTTGAATTCTTCAAATTCCTTTTTAAAATCAATATATTCCTTTTCCGACATAATAATCAATCAAAATATAAAAAAAGTTAGAGTAATTGCATTTATAATGTTATAAGATAAATGTAAAAAAATAAAAAATTAAAGATAAAAGATTTAAGATAATTAAAATCAATTATCTTCCAAGCTCTTGGTGAGCTTTTGCCAAGTGTCCTGCAGAGATTGCTGCAATTAATGACAATTCACCAGCCATAACAGTAGAAATGACTATTTCAGCAAACTTGTTTACCTTGCCGGATCCTGCACAATCGATTATCTGCAATCCTTCGTTTGCAGTTTCAAGCCTTGTTCCACCACCGATTGTAGCGATAGGCAAATCAGGCATGTTTACAGAGAAGTATAAGTCTCCATCCCTGTCCTCTGCAGTTGTAATTCCTAATGAACCTTCTACAACATGTGCTTCATCCTGACCGGTTGCTAAGAATATCGCTCCAATCATATTTGCAAAGTGAGCATTGAATGCCATGCTTCCTGCTGCAGCGGAACCAATCAAGTTTTTAGCGGTATTTACCTCTTCAATTGCCTTTGCAGTTGTCTTAAGCTTTGCTCTGACAATAGCTTCAGGTATTAAAATGTCTGCAACAACAGTTTTTCCTCTTCCTTCAACTATATTGATTGCTGCAGGTTTTTTGTCAACACAAAGGTTTCCGCTTAAAGCCAAAGCATGAACTCCTAAATCATCATGCAATTTAGCCAATACCTTTTCTGTTGCAATGGTAACCATGTTCATGCCCATACTGTCTCCTGTTGAGTAAACGAAACGAGGATAAACATAATTTCCTACAATGATGATAGGATCTATCTTAACCAATTTCCCATGGCTTGTTGTGGATTCTGCGATTTCCTTAAGCTCATCGAACTTGTCTTCAAACCATTGCTTGACCTTTACAGCTTCTACAACGGATTCTGTTTTGATTGCAGGAGCTCTTGTCATCTTATCTCCAATAATCCTTGCATTAGCCCCTCCAGCTGCAGTTATGGCAGAACATCCTCTATTCACTGAAGCCAATAATGCACCTTCAGATGTGGCAAGTGGCACAAAGAAATCATCTTTTGCATATTCTCCATTGACTTTTAATGGACCTGCAACTCCAATAGGTATTTGCACTGTTCCTATAGGATTCTCAATGTTCTTTGCAAATGCAAGTTCCATATCCAATGTATAATCAGCAATCTTATCAAGTTGGCAATTGGAATGTCTTTCTATAAACTCCCTTCTAATGTCTAAAGCTTCTGTTGCATTTTCAGTAAACTTGTCAATTTGATAAAGCTTCATTTCACCAGCTAATAACTTTTCAATGATTTCTTCTTTATCCATATTATCACCGAGAAAAATAGTTTTCTTATAAAAATAGAGTTTCTCTAAATTTTAATTTTCAGATTGTATAATTTTGATTTGTTATAAAATAAAAAAAGATGGAGAGATTATTCTCCACGAGCTTCTTTAATAAATTCTACGATTTCAGAAGGTTTTTTAGCTACTTTTACACCAGCAGCTGCCAAAGCTTCCATTTTGCTTTTTGCAGTACCTGAGTTACCAGCAATGATAGCTCCTGCGTGACCCATTCTTTTTCCAGGTGGTGCAGAAAGACCTGCAATGTAAGCTACAACAGGTTTTGTAATGTTGTCCTTGATGTATTCAGCTGCAGCCTCTTCAGCCCCTCCACCGATTTCACCGATTAATACGATTTCTTTTGTATCAGGGTCGTTTTCGAACATATCCAATACTTCAATGTATGGGGTACCGATAACAGGGTCTCCTCCAATACCTACGCAAGTGCTTTGTCCAATTCCTGCACGGGTTAATTGGCTTGCAATCTCATAAGTCAATGTACCGCTTCTGGAAATGACTCCAACATCTCCTTCAGAGAAGATATGGGTTGGCATAATACCAAGTTTTCCCACTTTAGGAGAGATTACACCCGGAGTGTTTGGTCCAATTACAGTAACTCCTTTTGCTTTAGCATAAGCCATGATCTCCATAGTGTCATGAATAGGAATGTGTTCAGTGATTATAATAACCAAATCCAAATGATCAATGGATTCAAATGCAGCATCCTTTGCAAATGGTGCTGGTACGAATATGATTGATGCATTTACATCTACATTTTCCTTAGCTTCTTCAATAGAATCAAAAACAGGAACTCCACAAACCTCTTGACCGCCTTTGCCTGGAGTTACACCTGCTACAATCTTTGTATTGTATTTCATCATCTGTTCAGTGTGGAATTGACCTTGTTTTCCAGTAATTCCTTGCACTAAACATTTTGTATTTTCATTCAATATTATCATATGAACCACAATCGAAATTTTAAATAATTGTTTTTTCAAATTAATTAAATTAAGTTTAAATCTAGATAATAATCTTAAAAATTATTAATCACTATTATATATAGTTCTTAAATATTAAATAGTTAATCATTTATTTATATAAAAAAATATAAAATTTGAAAAATTTAAGAAATAGAAAATAAAATATAAAGAAAATATAAAGAAAATATAAAGAAAATATAAAGAAAATATAATGAGAAATATGAGGAAAAAATAAGAAAAAATTTTAATAAAGAATAATCTAATTTATGATTAATTAAACTGACACTTTATTAAAAATAATTAAAATAATAGTATCTAAAATTAATTAAAATGATACTTAACCTAAAATTCTTGTTTTGTTTTCAAATGGTATAGATAAATCTATCATATTTCCATTCATTAATGCAGTTACAGATACCAAGACACTTCCAGGAAGCACATTGCATGAGGTATGCCTCTTTACGAGATAGGTGTTTTTATTTCCTAAAGCTGCCCCAATCATTGCACTTGCAACAACGGCAATCTGTTCCAATTCGTTTACTGAAACAACTACAACAGGGTCATCTGTGTCCTCAGTGGATACATAACCCACACCTGGAACATCAGTTCTTGTACCTATCTTATCGCTGACTCCTGTGACTGCTTTCATTCCACTTGCTGCCTCTATTGCAGAATTAGCAACATCCGCTACAAATGATTCTCCTCCATAAGTGTCAAATGCCATGATGATTGCATCCTGAAAAGGGCCTTCTTCCAGATTTGCTTCTGCATAGGATATGCCTTCTCCAGCTTTTTCAGGGTCTTCGGAGATTCCTGCCACATCACCTAAATCTTCTGCATTGTTTCTTAATATTTCTACAATGCCTGCATTAACTGTTTCTAATAGATCATCCTCAACAAATGCAGTGATTACAACATCATCACCTGTAACATTTGTTAAAGCTGCCTTTCTTGCTCCCAATTCCAAAAGTTTAGGAATGTCCTTTTCAATGTTTTTAACTAATGAATCGGAAACTGAAACATCATTGCTTGAAATATCTGCACCAATAGCTACAACTTTCATAATATCAATTAATATCTTTTGCTTTTATAGTTAATATCTTTAATTATTTAATTCAGAATTTAAAAATCATATAAATTTATAAAAATCAATGTAAATCAATATAAATCAGCTAAAAATCAATTAAGTATTTAATTAAATAAGTTAAATATATTAGTAGATAAAAATTAAAATCAAAAAGTGATAAAAAAAATCATGTTTTTAAAATGGGGTAAACAGCGTGTACAGTGAAACTAAAATAGCTATTCCAATTTTCCAAAGGAACAAGGAAGACATCTTGAAAGTTGCTAACGATTGCATAATAAAAGGTGCAGACATTCTTGAGCTTAGAATAGATGGCATGGATAATCCTAATCCTAAGGTTGTTAAGGAAATCATAGAAGAGATCAATTTCCCTACAATAGCGACCAATAGAACCTCTAAAGAAGGAGGATCATTTAAAGGAAGCGAAGAGGATAGAATAGCTATACTTAGAGAATGCTGTGATGTGGCTGATTATGTTGATGTAGAGCTCCAAACAGACAGAGAACTCATTGAATCAATTACAGAAACTGGAGTAACCTCAATCATTTCATACCATAACTTCAAGCAAACTCCTGATTTGGACATATTAATGGATATTGTAATCCAGGAAAAACAGCTTGGAGACATTGCAAAGATAGCTGTTATGCCTAATACCCTTGAGGATACATTGACAATTTTACCTTTAATGTCTCACTTCGATAACGTTGTAGCTATTTCCATGGGAGAATTAGGAAGTTATACAAGGGTTATTGCATCTAAATTCAATGCACCATTTACTTTTGCTGTAGTAAATGACAATACAGCACCTGGACAAATAGACATTGATACAATGAAATCATTGATGAATAGTGATCTAATCAATACAGATGATTTGAAATAATAATCATCATTTGCTTTTTATATAAAAATTTAATTAAAAATAGTAATGCTATAAAATTTATAAGAATTTTAAAAAATATTATTTAAAAATAGATAAAATTAATATAAAATTAAAATGCTTGTTTTAAAAAAAATAAAAAAAGAATTAAGAGAAAAAAATCTCTTAATTAAACTAATTTTGATTTAATTTCCAATTATTTAACGACTTTTAAAGTTTTAGTAACTTTCTTAGCAGTGTAATACTTGGTTTGGTAAGGAGTAAGAACAACTTTGTGTTTTTCTACTTTCTGCTTAATCTTCAAGCTTGCGATTCCTTTCTTATTGGTTTTTATAGTGTAAGTCTTGTACTTTTTACCAGTGTAGACTCTCACTTTAACCTTTACACCAGAAAGAACCTTTTTGCTTTTAGTGCTTGTTACCTTAACTTTAAAGTATTTGCCTTTTTAACTTTTAAAGCTGTAGGAGCAATCTTAATAGGGGATTTGCTAACTTTAATTCTACTTGTTACAGCTTTAGCAGTGTATCCTTTGTCATAATCGCTTACAACAACCTTATAAGTTCCAGGTTTTAAAGTTGCTTTAAATTGAACAAAACCTTTTGCATCGCTGACACCGGTATAATTATAGTACTTGATTTTAGAAATGTAAAGCTTAATGTTCATTTTACCGGAGTGGATTGGCTTATTGGTCTTAGTGTTGATCAATTTAATCTTGAAAACCCTGCCAGATTTATAGTAGGTAGATACTTTTGGAGCTGAAAATTTAGCCGGAGCTGTTTTTACAGTTAAGTATCTTGTAATTTGACCAGACTTATAGTTGTTATCAATTGATTGATAAACGATCTTATGCTTTCCAACAGACAATGGAGTGCTTACGTAAACGTTTCCGTTCTTATTGGTTTTACCAATGAAGTCAGTGTATTTGGAACCTGTGTAAATTCTTACCCAAACATAAACATTTGCCACTGCCTTACCAGTTTTCTTGTCTTTTAATTTTACTATAGCTGCATAATCAGAGTTATAGTAAATGGTTCTGTTGGAAGCAGTTACAGTAGCTGTTCTTTGTGTAACATTCAATTTAGCTTTAGCATCACTGCAATTTAAACTATCTCCAGTGGTTTTAAGAGTTAAATTATATACATTAGCAGTTAAATTCAAATCTGGACTAGTATACCATCCAGTTTCATTGGTTACTCCATCTCTAACTGCATTGATATTGGAAGCATTTATCATAAATTGAACATTAGCAAATTTGATCGGTGCATTATACTTGTCAGAGAATAATTGGAAAGTATAATGTAAAAGATTGCCGTATTCACCTGTAAGGTTTTCTGCAATGATTCTTGCTTCTATTGGAAGAACTGTGATATTATTCTTACCGATTACTTGATAAAATCCGCTGGTTGCGAATGTAGCATTATAAGTACCTGCAGGAAGTGAGGTAAAATTATAATAAAGCGCAATTTGATCAATATTTAAACTCAACATGGTATCATTAAATACAAATGTACCATTTTCATCAGTTATGAAAGATTTGGAAGTAGATAATGATGTTCCTCTTTCAGTGATTGAATAGAACCAGAATCCAGTAAGAGTAACATTTTCATTAGCTATAATAACAGTTTGATTATTAGCATCCACTAATTTGAATGTAAAGTTTCCAAATTGGTAATCTGCTTTATCTCCATCATCATCAACAGGAATTACGCTTACTTCCTTGAAAGCAACTAAATTGATTGTTTTGTTGGTTTCATTTAAAGTGTTATTTGCAAAAATGATTACTAATTGAGCTTTATATAAGGTAGTATTGAAATCAATAGGAACAGTTAACTCAATGGAGTAATTACCTTCGTTATCGATTAAAGTGAATTCCTCAGAATCAATATTAACAGTGACATTTTCTATTCCATTATCATATGATAAAATCAATGTTAAATTACCTTTAGTTACATTTAAATTAGTAACATTGTTAATGGTTTTGTTTTCACCAGTTTCTTCATCTTCAACTGTTATAATTTCAGAATTAGTAATTGAAAATGGAATTGTAATTGTTCTATTAGAATCATTTACTTTAAATGTATCATTAGCAGTAATTGTATTGTTCTCAACTATATGCAATTCAAATGCAATTTCAGATCCTTCACAATTATTAGTACCATTATATGTAATGTTAATGATATAATTACCTGTTCCATTTTTTGTGAAATTAGTTAACTTAATACCATTGGTTACATTATTTCCACCAGTGATATTTGTAAAGCTATATTCTTCACCATTAACAGTAACATATAATCTGCTTGCATTGACATTAAGAGTCTTATTGCAATCTATATAAATCTTGAAAGGAATTATTACTTCCTCATCAATTTGAACTACTGCAACATCTGCAACGAATCTTGTACCTGTTTTATTAATCTTTAAGTTAATGGTTTTATTAGATTCAGTGTAATTCTTATCTCCAATTGTACTGTTGAGGAATTGGATATTAATCAAGTAATCTCCGACTCCCAATTGATTCAAGACAATTTGAGATTCATTGTTTATGCTGAAACCTACGGTAGTGTTAAATTCCCCATCAACATCAGTAGAATTCTTGTAATATACTATAAAATTGCTTTTATTAGTATCATTAATAGGGTTGCTCTCATTATCCTTGAGAGTATAATTAATCTTAATGGTATCTCCATAGGAGAATTCATGATCATCTTTTGCATCTATTGTAGTGTTAATGGAATCCTCAACTGGATTATCTTCACCTTCCTCACTACCATCGCCTGTTCCAGGCTCATCAGGGACATTTTCTTCTCCTTCGGATAAGGTTTCATCATTTAAATTGTTATCAACATCCCCAATAACACTGACATCATCTATTGACATGTCTTGAGCAATTACATCAGCATCACTTGCAGCAGATACTGTGCTCATTCCCAATAATAGGAATAATGATATCAATGAAATCAAAAGGACATGTGATTTCTTAAATTTCATAAATTTTGTATCCTCCTTAAAAATTTTGAGTCAAATACATAAATTCTTATAAATATCAGAACTTAATTCACATATAATTTAAAGTGATTTTCACCCATTTTAGTTTCTATTTTTTAAATTGAATATGAAATATTCACTATAATTATATACATTATATAATTTTTTTATAATAATATATATCATTTTTGTTTTAGATTAACTAAATTATGATTTAATATAATCAAAAATATGATAAGAAATAATCAATTCCAATGATTAAACTTTTAGAATAGATACAATTATAAGAAATAATGCTTAAAATAGTATATACCATAAAGAAGAATTTAGACTAAAAATGCTTTAATTTATTAGGTGATAAATTGAAAGAATTCAAACTTAAATCTCCATATAAGCCACTTGGTGACCAGCCACAAGCCATTGAATCCCTTGTAAACGGTATAAAAAAGGGATTTCATGAACAGACACTATTAGGTGTTACCGGTTCCGGAAAGACATATACAATGGCCAATATCATAGAAAAGGTGCAAAAGCCAACATTGATCATATCTCACAACAAGACATTGGCAGCACAATTATATGAGGAATTCAAGGTGTTTTTCCCAGATAATGCTGTAGAATACTTTGTAAGCTATTATGATTACTACC